>NZ_LZEJ01000019.1:0-59416 GCF_001704375.1 Alishewanella sp. HH-ZS
ATAAGCTGGCAAGAACAGTAATTTGAACTTTGGGTTGTCGCTCAGCCACTTCTGGGTTTTCTTGCTCTTGTGGATGATGTAATTATCCACGATTAACCGAATGCTTTTAGCCCGACGATATTGGCTTTTAAGCTTCTCCAGTAATTCAATAAATAAGTCACTGGTCTTGCGCTCGCCACCTACATAAACGATTTGCCCAGTCTGGCCGTGTAACGCTCCCGCCAGATAATGTTTCTTGTTCTGTCCTGGTGTTGCCACTTTACGCTGCTCGCCACGGTGCCCCCAATCTGCACCGATTTTAGGATTCAGATGGATGTCCACTTCATCCTGGTAAAACACCGGGTGGTCAATACTGTTATCTGCCAGCGCCTCCCGGATAGCCGCCAGTTTCTCCTCTTTATCCGGGTCTTGGATATAAAGAGTCGGCGCAGCTCGCCGCCAGACAATTCCTGCTTTGGGCAACCAGCGTCTGATTGTTGAGCTGTGGATCTGAATGTTGCATAACTTGTTCAGTAACAGCGCAAACAACTCAGTACTCCAGCGTGAACGCTGATATCCAAGCGTCCTTGGCGTGTACTTCAGCAAAATTTTCAGCACGCCACAGATAAAATCCCGATTCTGCCTAACGGGTCGACCAACGCCTTTCGTTTTTAGACCATCAACACCGGCAACGTCATACCATTTCAACCAGCGGTTAAGCGATGACCGACCCGCTTGCAGTAGGCTCGCAACCTCTGACTTGGTTTTACCTTTCAACACCAGCAAGACGGCATTCGCACGGCGGCAAAGGTCTCTATCTCGTGTTTTATGAATAATCTTCTTCAATCGGCGGGTTTGTACGCCATATAAAAATGCTATCCTGTTCATACTCAATGCGTTTGTGTGGCTTATTAGTTTGGCGACCGATCTGATCGCGCAAACTGCATTGAGTTCCCTTCCCTGAGTGATCTATTATTTGGAATATTTATTTAGCTATTTTTCGGTATTCTTATAGTGAAGTATAATAAAGTCATTTACATACATTCCAAGATGTACTGCGAATACATAAAGAATCCAATGGTGGTCACTTTTGCTGAATGTGTTAAATGATATTAATATTATTAATGGCCAGCTAGCTGATAATAGAGTGCTGAAAATGAAATTTTCTGGAATTTCTTTTGGGGGTTCGCTTCCTAACTTTCTTTCGTAAATTAGAAAGGTCAGAAATATTAAAATAGAATAAAGAAAGTAGTCGAGCGGTGGTGATTTAAATATGGCATATGTTATATAGGCAGTCGAGGATGAGATCACTCCAGCCAAGGTTGTTTTGATATTTTCCATAATAGCACCATTTTAATAAGAGAGAGTTATACTCTCTCTTATGTTTCAGAAATTATCCTCCACAGGCTACAGCACCAATTGCTCCGCCCGCGGCTGAACCGATAGTTGCACCATGCCGTCTTCCTATAAAGCTTCCAATAAACGCCCCTGCAATGACACCCGGAGGTCCGAAGAGGCTTCCAACTGCTGCACCAATAGTCGTGCCCGCATATTGACCTCCCGCGCCTCCCGCAATTCCACCTGCAGTAGTCCCAAGTGCTGTACAGGTGACCACACTTCCCCCACTTACGAGGGTAACTTGCTCAAAACTTAATTCTTGCATAATATTTCTCCTTGAGTAGGTAAGTAATTACAGCCTGCCTCTCAGGCTGCTAATCGGCTCAAGTAACCAGCTGAGTAAGCTGCGTTGCTCCAGCACGATATCTGCGCTTAGCAGCATGCCCGATTGCAGCGGGACGCTGCTGCCGTAAGCGCGGATCTCCTGACTATCCAGTGCCACCGCGACCCGGTATACCGGTTCCTGGATTGGCACTGGCATCTCTAATTCATTTGGTAACAAAATGGCCTGCCCGGTATGGATAACTTCGCCTTCATAGATGCCAAAGCGTTGGTAGGGAAAGGCCTCAAAGCGTAAGCGGGTGCGTTGACCTGGTTGCACAAAACCAAAGGCCCGGGTGGGTACCAATAAAATGGCTTCCAGACTGGCTGTGGCGGGTAAAATGGTTAGTAGTGGTTGTTGTCCGGTAATGGTTTTGCCCGGTTCGGCGATTAAGTTGGTGACGCGGCCTGCAACCGGAGCGCTTAGTAATAATTGTTGCCGGCCTTGTAATTCCAGTTGCTGTTGTTGCAGCCGGCTCTCTTCAGTCTCCAGCAAGCTTAGTTGCTGTTGTTGTTCGGCTGGCAGACGTTGCAGTTGGCCTGCCAGTTGTGCCTGATTAGCCAGTAATTGCTGCCGGCTACTGCTAAGCTCTGCCAACTGTTGCTGCAGTTGCAGCGCGGCTTCCTGTTGTGCCTGCAGATCCAGACGGCTGATCGCACCATTCTCTGCAAGTTGCGTCAGGCGGTTCACTCTTTGCTGTTGCAGTTGCCAGCGTTGCTCTAATAAGTGGATTTGCTGCAGTTGTTCGCTAAGTAGTAACTGCTGCAGCGCCTGACGTTGTTCAAGTTCCTGCTGTTGTTGTGAAAATTGTAGTTGCAGCTGTTGTTTACGTTCGCTTAGCAACTGTTGCTGCGACAGCAGGCTGGCTTGCAGGCTTTGCACCAGGCTCTCCCCGGCAGCCAACTGATCCGGAAATTGCAGCAGCACCAGGGGCGCACCCGCGACAACCTCTTTGCCATCCTGCACAAAGACTTTACTGATCACACCACTGCGGCCAGCGTAGATTTTAGCCAGCCCGCTGTTGGGTTGCAGATAACCAGCCACCGTTTCTTTGCGGTTAAAATCTGCCAGTGCCAGAAAGCTGATTAGGCTGGCAACTATGGCTAACAAGCTGGCCGTCAGGACGGTACTGCTAAGCGGCTGGGCTATCAAGACATCGCCTTCCAGCCGGTTCGCCTGCTGTTTTACTGCGGCAAGCCGGAAAAGGTTATTCCCTGTCATTTGTGATAAATAAGTTAAATATTGGTGATTAATAAATAGTCAATGACGTTTCGCTGGTAAAGGCGGTCTTAAGAATAATTTTTTATAATCGAGAGTTTTCTTAAAACGATGAGATCTGAGAGTCGCTCTTGTTATTGATAACTATAAATTTTATATTGGAATGCCGTTGTCACAGCCATTTTGACAACCGTCTAACGGTAGCACGCTTTGGTATAGGGGCAGAGTCGCCAGCGCGTAATATTAATGTGTACGTACGTCAGCAGTTTGATGCCTATAACCAGCCCGTATTTAAGTCGTTCTCAAGTGAAAATGATTATGAATCAAATGGTCAGGCAACCCTGTACGATGGGTTGCAACGGGTTAAGCGGCAGTACTCCACCGTCGATAATACGGGGGTTGATGATTATTATTTAACGAACAATCGTGTAGAAACAGTTGATGCGTTAGGTAACCTTACCACTACCACCTATCGAGCATTTGATTCGCCAGAGCAAAAACTCCCCTCGCTTATCAGTCAACCTGAGAATGTCACAACAACAATTAGCTATAACGTGTTCGACAATGTCTCAAGTATTGTTCAGGGTGGCGTAACAGAGTCACGCTACTACAATGCGCAGCAGCGGCTATGCCGTCTGTACCGTCCGGATGTTGGAGCAACGGCATACGATTATAATGCGGTTGGCGATATTCTTTGGGAAGCAAAAGGGGCGTCCGGTGCAAATAACACCTGTGCTACGGCGAGTGTGCTCGCGAGTGAGAAAACCAGTTTTAGCTATGACAATATCGGCAATATTCGGCAAATTACCTATCCGGATAGTAGCGGCAATAGCCTTTATACCTACGATGCGCAGGGTAACCTGAGTAGTCTGACTTCAGGAAGTACTGCGTGGGAGTATCAATACAATTCACTTGGCCTGATAGAGAAAGAATCAAAAACAAAAACGGCGCAAAAACCTATAGTCTGTATAACAGCGCTGGAGTGTTGATGAGTACCTATGAAAGTAAAGGTTATACCGACTATTACTACTTAGGCAGCCAGCTCGTAGCCAAGTATGCAGACCCTCGGACTCAATCGGATGAGCCAGGTTATACCGGCCATGTAGAAGATAATGACCTGCAGTTAACCTATATGCAGCAGCGGTATTATGACCCAATCATCGGGCGGTTTTATTCAAATGACCCGGTAGGCTTTACCGCCAGCAATCCGATGATGTTTAACCGGTATGCTTATGCGAATAATAATCCGTATAAATATACCGACCCGGATGGTAAGTTCCCAAGAAACGCTAGTGATATGGCAAGGTATCGAAGCATGGGCCAAATGCAACAGGCGCAACAACAAATCCGACAGGCTCAGTCTCACGCAAATGATATAATGGCACCCAATGATCCGGCTGGTGTGGCTTTAGGGGGCGTGGGCGTAGTTGCTAGTGTAGGTGTTGGTGCGACGGGCATTGGAACTTTGCCAGCAGCTGGTGGGCTTGCTTTAAGTCTTGATAGTATTCGCACTGCGTGGACTGGTAACAGAAGCATGTTAGGTATGGGGGCTGAGCTTATTACTGATGCTCTTGATCTTGATAAATCGATTGTAAACTCGGCAGGTAATGTTGGAGATAGCATTACGAATATGAGTGGTGGTCCCGGTGCTGTTAAAGGCATTATCAAAGGCACTGCTACGGCCGCTGATGCAGCCTCAATTGTCTCATCTACGAGAGAGGCAGCTAATATAGCCAGTGGTGTACAAACCTATTCAGTGAATGGCCGTATAGATTCTAAAAATTTAGCCAAGTCTCTTGAAGATAGGAAAAAGGAATAAACAGTGCAAAAAATCCCTACACTGCCCAAAGAATCAAAAATAATTTCTCGGCTAAAGAGGTTACCTCCCCCGGTTCAATTAATGTTGATAGCTATATTGCTCTATTTATCTTGGCATTTTCGGTACTACACCACTGGAGTGAATGAGGCTGAGCTTACAAAAGTTGAAGGAACGCTATATAGCTTTGAATGCAGAAGCCGCTTCCGAGGATCTGACGACATCATACTTTATACATCTCTGCGAGAAGAGGAGATATGGTTGAGAGCGTGGCAAAAATGTAAAAATCTATCCGATGCCATGTCATATGCAGGTTCGCCTCAGGAAGTGATTTTTCATACCCAAAGAACCCGAGGAATATTCAGTAAAATAAATAAAACCGATGGAATTTTAAGGGTTTACGCAGTCGATTTAAAATCCCCAAGGAAACAACTGATTTATCCAGCAAATGGGTTAGGAAAGCGATTAAATCCCAACATACTTGCAATTTTACTGGCGTGTTTAGCTTTTGTTTTGGCAGATAGTCTGCGTGAACAATGGTGGGATAAGCATCAAGCCAAGAAAAAAGCTAAAGCTGAAAAGCATTCAGATTAGGCACGAAAAACCACCAGCAGCTCGGTCAGTGCTTACCGGCAGAGGTGATCAATGCTTAACAGCAGGGCGGGCAATGTGGTGCAGCGCCAGCATTTGGCGGTGCTGCACAAATTGATCTTTTCTGCTGGCGGTGACTGATCAGTTCTGCTGCTTAATGCTGATCAGGCTGCTGTCATTTGCGGTTTAAAGTGCGTTCAAATAATAGGTGTTTTACATCAGAGAAGTTATCCGGGATTGGTGCGTCTTGATAGAGGATGTCTGATAGATGCTGGATCTCGGTGTGACAGATAAAGTTATAAAATTTTTGTTCATCTTCATCTGTTTTATTCACAAGGCCGCGTTGTATCGCTTTTTGGTATAGGTGTTTATAGGCATTGATGGTTCCGGCTATGTTGACATGGTAATGGTTAAATATTCGCATGGAGATCATCATGCGCAATCCATCATCAGCCCTGTAAGGCCAAGTATCGGGAGGCGTGCCGATTTTTTGTGCGGCGGCTATTTTAACAACTTGCATAGGGGTAATGCATTTGCATTGCCTCTACTTTGTGGCTAAACTAACAGTTGTTAGCCATCTTGAACCTGCGGAGATCATTATGTTTGCACAAATGGCTTTGGAAGCAGAGTCAACATTAACAGATCGTTTCCAGACAACAGTACCAAGTCCTGTGCGTCAGGCATTGCATCTGGATAAGAGAGACAAGATTAAATACATCATCCAATCCGATGGTAGTGTGCTGATGCAACGGGCTGAAACGGCGGAAACCGATCCTGTGCTGGACCAGTTTCTATCCTTCTTGGCTGTTGATATGCAAAAGCATCCTGAAAAGTTACAACTATTATCTGCGAGTATGCGTCAGAGCGTGGCATCGCTGGTTGCTGGGGTAGAAGTGGATTTGGATGCAGGATTGTCTGATAAGGATGAATAACTTTGCCAGACAATGTTCCGATGGTGGTCAATGGTTGGACGCTATTTGCCCACCCTCTTTTTGCGCAGCAGTTCCAAACGTTGAAAGACAAAGTTGGGGCATTAAAAGCAAAAGATCCACAAGGGTACAGTAAGAAAAACGATGCGAAGCGGTTAGCGGCAATCTATAAGCTGGCATTTGAGATTATTCCTCAAGATCCAACATTGCCAGACTATCGCCAAGGGACGACATTAGGTGACCATAATAAACACTGGTTCCGTGCCAAGTTTTTTCAACAGTATCGGCTATGCTTTCGATATCATCTTGAGTCGAAAGTTATTGTTTATGCTTGGGTCAATTATGAAGACAGCAAACGAGCCTACGACAGTAAGACGGATGCCTACAAAGTATTCGCAAAGATGCTAAAGTCAGACAATCCCCCGGATGATTGGGATGCACTTTTAAACGCTGCAAAGGATACGCAACTCTCGCCTTAGTTATGGTTGGTTAGATCTACTACGAGCAATATCAGCAAGATGTTGCTCGTAGCTAACTAAATAACATACCTAACGATGGCCACGTAGCACAGCATCACTGATTGGCGACTGGATAAGGTGCGCACGGCCGTTTCGACAACCGTTTAACGGTAGCACGCTTTAATATAAGGTCAAAGTCGCTAAATGATTACGTTACGCTGGTCGTACAAACTTGAACTATGACCAGCGTCTCCCACTTCGCAAGTCTTTTAGTCCATCTCTGGTAACTGCGTATTATCCAGCACCACTGTGGTTTGTGACGGGATTTTCTGGTTGTCAAAACTGTGGCTATAGGTGATTTTGATCTTGGGGATGGTGGTAAACACGGCAAAATGTGCAGCTGCTGCATTCTTTGCCATATCAGAAAATACAGACTTTACCGCGTTAATGCCGTCATCAGTTTGCAGTAACTCCAGATTTTCTTCTGCGCTTAACTGATTCTCTGCCGACATTTCTTGTAAAAAGTGTTTTGCAGATACCACATAGGTGTAGTTAAGTAGGCAGTTTCCACTTAGGAAAATCGCCTGGACACCTGTTAACTTTGTCATATAATCGACGTCTTGTGGTAGTTGAGCTCTAAGCTCAGTCATTACAGGCTGTAACTGCTCACAAACAGCTTTTGCATCCATAGCTGATGTTGTAAAAGGCAATAACACCAGACCAGCTGCAGTGAATATTAGTTTCATCAGATTCCCTCCAAAATAATTTGAGCTAAGAGTGTTTCATACTGGCACCATCTTGCATAGTGCCATAACAAACCGGAATTGAAATAAAGGCATCGCGGTAACCGACTTTCTGGGGATGCAAAATGATTAAAAAATGCCGGAATATGGCGTATGCTAAGAAACCAGCCAATCGAGATAGACACCGCACTTTTTCAAAAAGCCAGAGCAGCAATACACGTTGAGCCAATCGAATTCAACGAAACTAAAAGAGTTTGAAAGGCGCCCCAGGCAGGCTCTGGCCATACGGTTGCGGTAGGCGTATGGCTACAGCCGGTTTGAAGGGGAAGTTAATGATGCTGGCTTTTTTTAAACTGCTTTTCTCTTGCGATAAAGACCCAAACACCATACAAATAGCCAGCTACAGTCCATATTAGTGCATTTCGGAATAGGAATAAGTATAGATTGCCGTTACTGCTATCGAAGATAAATAGATAGTTATAAGTGGTCATGGTGATAAACATAAACAGCCCCCAAACCAGCACGCCATGTTTTAAAGCGAAGCGATTTAAGCCTGTTTTTCTAATATTGACCCATTCATGATCACTGAAATTATTTTTCATAGCCATTCTCAAAAAAATTATCAATACATGATCACGTTAATTAAACCTTATCCTCTCTAAACTGAGTAAGTCCTCAACGTCAGTTTTGATACGCACTAACAGAACTATAGCATGCTCTGGCATGACTGCTATTTCAACAACCGCTGAAATAAGCGTTTTAATGCTGCTGGCTTTAACGGTTTTAGTAAAAAGTAATAACCGCTATTTAGCGCTAACTCGCGGATCTGTTGGTCATGATCGGCAGAGTGGATAATCACCGGTGCGGTTAAAGCTAGATGGGCGCTGAGTTGATTGGCGACCTCGATGCCGGTGGCGTTATTGTCCAAATGGTAGTCAAATAAACACAGGTCCGGGACAAAGCCCTGTTGCAGGGCCGATAGCGCCTCTGCGGGTTGGCTTACGGCCTTTACTTCGCAGTGCCAGCTTTGTAGCAGACTCTGTACGGCCTTTAATAGCTGGGGTTCGTTATCCAGCAGCAGGATCTTTTTATCAGAAAAACTGGCGCTGACTTCATTTGGCAGCAGGGCACTGCTGGCGGCGGTCTGGCTGGCCGCACTGAGCGGTACCGCGACACTAAAGCAGCTGCCATGGCCTTCTATCGACTGTAGCTGCAGCGGATGCTGCAGCATGGTACTAATCCGATGCGCAATGGCCAGCCCTAAGCCGAGGCCCTTTTGGTCGGGTTGGCTGCCTTGCTGGAATTCTTCAAAAATACGTTGCTGATCGGCAGCGGCAATGCCGACACCGGTATCCAGCACACAAATTCTGAGCTGGCCGCCGCTACGTTTCACCCCCAGTACCACCCGGCCACTTGGCGTATAACGAATCGCATTGGCCAGCAGGTTTTGCAGTACCCGCTTTAGCAGCTTGCGGTCGGTATTTACCGTTAGCTTGCTGCTATGTAAGCTGAAACTCAGCCCTTTACGTTCGGCCAACACTGCAGCATCACGCGCCAGATCCTGCAGCAGTTGCGCGACCGCTACCGGCTGATAATGCGGTTTCACAATACCGGAGTCGAGCTTGGTCAGGTCGAGAATGGCCGTCAGTAATTCTTCAGCCGAGTCCAGTGACTGACTAAGGTTACTGCTTAGCTGCTGCAGCTCCGGCTCAGTGCACTTTTGCCGCAATAAGCTGGCAAAGAGGGCGGCGGCATTAAAAGGCTGCATCAAATCATGGCTGGCAGCAGCAAAAAAGCGGGTCTTGGCCTGGGTACTGGCCTCTAACTGGCGCTGGGTTTTTTGTAGTTGATTATTTAGCTGCTGCAGCTCGCTGGTGCGTTCCGTTACCCGTTGTTCCAGCAACTGGTTACTTTGCTCCAGCTGTTGCTGTACGGCAATAAAGGAGCTGACATCGGTATAGGTGGTGACAAAGCCACCACCGGGCAGCGGGTTACCCTGAATTTCCAGTACCCGGCCATCCTGCTGCTGCCGTTGCACCTTATAGGGGCTGCCCTGGCGTAAATAGCCGATACGTTTTTGGATCTCGGCTTCAATATCGGCGCTGTCGATCAGGCCGCGCTGCAAATTAAAGCGGATCAGCTCGGCAACGGGTTTGCCGACTTCGACCATACCGGCCGGGTAGTTAAACATCTCAATATAACGCCGGTTCCAGGCGATCAGCCGCTGCTCGGCATCCACCACGGCAATGCCCTGGCTGATATTGTCGATGGTTGATAACAGCAAATTTTGGTTAAAGCGAAACACCTGGCTGGCCTCATCGACAAAGCGTTCGACCGTTTCCATCGGCAGCGGATGATGGCGGCTCACCGCATCTATTACCAGACGCATCGAGGCACCACCCAGTACCGCTGCCAGGCTGCGCTCGGTGGCCTGGATCAGATTAGCCGGCGCCTGTCGCTGCAGCTCAGTTGCCGGTTGTTTAAGATTACGCTGTAACAGCCGCTGCGCTTCGCGCTCGCCGGCAAAGCGCCTGACCAGTAAAACACACTCCTCGCTGGTCAGCTGTAACTGCGGTTTAGGGCCACTGGCACGGCTATGGCGTAAAAAGCGGCTGCCCTGCAGATATTCGCCCAAACCGGTTTTGCTAAACTGGCTCACCAGCAAAATCATCAGGCAGTTTACACTCAGGCTTAACACTACCCCCAGTGTAATGCTGTCGCCCTGCCAGCCGAATAACTGCTGTGGTGCCAGCAGGCCGATGCCAAAGGGCCCTTGCTGCAGTAGATCACTGTGGAAAACACCGGCCCGCACCAGTTCGGGCAGCAGCAGGATATAGGCCCAGATCAGCGCACCGCTAATTAGGCCGGCAATGGCGCCGCTGCGGTTAATGCGCCGCGATAACAGTCCCAGAATCAGTACCGGTGCCAGTTGGGCGACCAGGGCAAAGGCCATTAAACCCAGCTGTGCCAGCGCCGTGCCACTGCCGACGGCGCGGTAATAAATAAAGCCGATTAACAACACCAGTAGCATTGATAGCCGGCGCAGGGTGGCAATTTTAATCGGGTTCTGGTGAGTTTCGGTCAGCCGGCGGCGCCGGAATAACAGCGGCACCAGTAATTCGTTGGTGATCAGGATCCCCAATACAACCGACGCCACCACCACCATACTGGTCGCTGCCGAAAAGCCGCCCAGATAGGCCAGCAGCGCAATATCAGTGCGGTTAGCCGCCAGCGGCAGTTGTAATACCACCAAATCAATATTGGCCTGACTGCCCAGTAACATTACCCCGGCCAGCCCCAGCGGAAGCGTAAAGATCCCCATTAGGAGCAGATAGAGCGGAAATAGCCAGCGCGCGCTGCGTAAATGGCTCAGGCGCTGGTTTTCGACAAAGCTGACATGAAACTGCCGCGGTAAACAGAGGGTGGCGGCAAAACCGAGCAGCACATGCACCCAATAGGTATGTGCCGGCAGCGCACGCTGTTGCACCTGCTGCACGGCCTCGCTGTCGGTTGCGCGCTGGAAAATATCGGCAAAGCCATCAAACATGCCCCAAACCACAAAGGCCCCAATGGCCAGCAACGCCAGTAACTTGACCAAAGACTCAAAGGCAATGGCGGTCATCAGGCCGGGGTTCGGCTGGTGTGCCTTGGCACTTTTGCTGACAAACAACATAGCAAATACCGCCATCCACAGGCACACATAGAGCCCGGTATCGGTATACCAATGCTCACCGGTTTCGCTGCCAACCAGCGTATTAATACTGGTGGCTACCGCCTGCAGCTGCAGTGCGACATAGGGCATCACCGCCAAAAACAGGATCACGGTGGTTAATACTGCCAGTAGCCGGGAGTGACCAAAGCGGGTGGCGATAAAGTCAGCAATGGAGGTAATGCGGTAGCGGCGACAGGCAATGGCGATACGCGCCACCAACTTAAAGCCAAACCAGAACAGGATAAAGGAGCCGATATAGGTTGGCGGCAGCCACCAGCCATTAACCACTGCCTGCGCGGTCACGCCATAGAACGCCCAGGAGGTGCAGTAAATCGACAGCGCTAAACTAAAAACCCAGGGCGCCAGCGGATGACCGGCACTGACCCGGCGGCCAAATAAGCCCACCGAATACAGCACCAGTAAATACAGCAATGAGATGGCAGCAAGGGTCGCCAGACCGATGCCGCTGGCATTTTGAATCATTTCAGCCGCAGCTTGCATAAAAGATTAAGCTGATTGTGCCGAAGAAGTGGGCAACTTGCTAGCGCGCCGTCCAGCCACCGTCCAATACCAGCGTTTGCGCGGTAATATGTTTGGCGGCGTCCTGGCATAAAAACAGCGCGGTTTGAGCAATTTCACTGACATCAATAAAGGCTTTTTGCGGCATTGGCGCCAGCATAATCTGCTCCACGACCTGTTGTTCGGTCAGATTATGCTCCTTGGCCTGGGCGGCGATCTGTTTTTCTACCAGTGGCGTTTTGACATAAGCCGGACAGATCGTATTGATCGTCAAATTACAGTCAGCATTCTCCAGCGCCACCACCTTACTAAAGCCCAGCAGGCCGTGTTTAGCGGCGACATAGGCCGATTTAAACGGCGAGGCGACCAGTGCATGAATAGAGCCTATATTAATCACCCGGCCAAAATTGTTGGCGCGCATCTGCGGTAGCATGGCGCGGGTCAGCATCGCCGGGCCGGTTAGCATCACCTCAATTAACAGCTGCCACTTTTCCGGTGGAAAATCTTCCAGCCGCGCCACATGCTGAATACCGGCATTATTGACCAGAATATCGGCCGGAAAACGCGCGGCACAGGCCGCAATGTGCTCGGCATTGGTCACATCCAGCACGCAGCAGTCGGCCTGATAGCCACGGCTGCGCAACAACAACACCTTGGTGTTGAGCAAGCCTTCGTCCAAATCGGCCAGTACCACCTGATAGCCGGCGGCGGCAAAGGCCTCCGCGACCGCAAAGCCAATACCACCTGTTGCTCCTGTAATCAGTACCCGCATTTTTTCTCTCCGGCAAAGGGTTATACTGCGATACTAGAAAAGCGCGGCCGCTTCCTCAACGGTACTTTAGTGCTATAACCCGCAGTTTGGTGCTGCTGCCGGCAGGCTAAAGCGCCGGTCAGCTGCGGCAGCGCGCCTTTGCTAAGGCGGCGTCTTATGATAACTTTAGCCACTTTATATAATAATCAGGCCTGGTTGCACCATGACAAACTGCCGGCATATGTTTGCTGAGCGTTGTTGTCCACTAAAAACCAGAGCCAGAACAAAGGCCTGCTAAGACAGTGCCTGCCGCAGACCAAGAGGATACACCTATGACAACTACCAGCAGGACGCCGCAAGGCGCCCCGGAACAACGTGGCTGGTTTACCCGCTTTCTCGATACCGTAGAATTTTTAGGTAATTTATTACCGCATCCGGTTACGCTGTTTGCCTGCTTTGCGCTGGCCGTAGTGATTGGCAGCGGTATTGCCGGCTACTTTGATTTCAGTGCTGTCGATCCCCGCCCGGAAGGCACTGCCGGTCGCGCCGCCGATGGCATGATCCGGGTAGTCAGCCTGATGAATGTAGATGGCTTGCAGCGTATTGTCTCGAATCTGGTCACCAACTTTACCAACTTCCCGCCGCTGGGTGTGGTGCTGGTTGCGTTACTGGGGGTCAGTATTGCCGAACATTCCGGTCTGATTTCTGCCGCCATGCGCGGCCTGGTGATGAATGCCTCTAAGCGCATGGTCACTGTCACTATAGTCTTTGCCGGTATTATCTCGAATACTGCGTCCGAGCTGGGCTATGTGGTACTGATCCCGATGGCGGCAGTAATTTTCCACTCGCTGGGGCGCCATCCGCTGGCGGGTTTAGCGGCGGCCTTTGCCGGCGTATCCGGTGGCTACAGCGCTAACCTCTTTATCGGCACTGTCGATCCGTTACTGGCCGGCTTTACCACCTCGGCAGCCAATTTGATTGACCCGAACTATGTAGTCGGCCCGGAAGCAAACTGGTTCTTTATGATTGTCAGCACCTTTGTTATTGCTGGCCTGGGTGCCTTTGTCACTGAAAAAATTGTTGAGCCGAAACTGGGCAAATATAACGTGAGTGAAGCTGCCGTCGATTTGGGCGAACAAAAGCTGGAGCAGCTTAGCGCGCAGGAGCGTAAGGGTTTAAAGCTGGCCGGTTTAGCTTTTCTCGGTATTTGTTTGCTATTGGCACTTAGCGTGGTGCCGGCCGATGGTGTGCTGCGCCACCCGGATACTGGCTTAGTCGCCGATTCGCCTTTCTTAAAAGGCATAGTGGTGTTTATCTTTGTGTCCTTTGCCATTCCGGGTTTTATCTACGGCAAGGTAGTCGGCACTATGCAAACCGACCGCGATGTGATAAATGCGATGGCGAAAAGCATCAGCTCGATGGGGCTCTATATCGTGCTGGTATTTTTTGCGGCGCAGTTTGTGGCGTTCTTTGGCTGGTCGAATCTGGGGGCCATTCTGGCGGTGAAAGGCGCGAACTTACTGCAGGATATCGGTTTAACCGGCCCGATGCTGTTTGTGTTCTTTATTGCGATGTGCGCCATTGTTAACCTGTCGCTGGGCTCGGCCTCGGCACAGTGGGCAATTTTTGCGCCCATCTTCGTACCGATGCTAATGATTGTCGGCTACTCGCCCGAAGTGATCCAGGCTGCTTACCGCATTGGCGATTCGGTAACCAACCTGATCACCCCGATGATGAGCTATTTTGGCCTGATCCTGGCGGTGGCTGCCCGCTATAAGAAAGACCTAGGCATAGGTACCCTGATTGCTACCATGCTGCCCTATACCATGATTTTCTTTATCGGTTGGGTGGTGCTGTTTTATATCTGGGTGTTTTTACTGGGGCTGCCGGTTGGTCCGGGCTCACCGACCTATTATGAATTCACGCAGTAATAGGCAACAGGGTCTTACTGTGGTCATAAAGCTGTGATATAACACGGGCAGATTGCGCGGTCAGCTGCTCGCTAAACTGGCCGAAAGCGCTGCCGATCTGCTACAGGTGCCCGCGACCGGCGGGCAATTAGAGAAAAAATTCAGAGAACAGAGTCGTTTATGGAACAGAATAAAGTTGTAGGGCTGCATAAAGAAAAACACGCGAAAACCAAAATCAGCTCAGTGCGGCCGTTAAGTCATATCGCGCAGGAACATATGCTGCCGGTAGTAGTACATGAATTTGTAGTAGCCGGTGCTGAGTTCCCGGTGGTGTTTGTTAAAGACCAACAATCTGAACGCTTCCAACCAGTAGTCTTATTAGGCCTGGCGGCACAACAGAATTTGATCCTGAAAGATGATAAGTGGGGGGCATTGTATGTGCCACGAGTCGTCCGTAACTATCCATTAGTGCTGGTTCAAGACGCACCTGATAGTGATCGTTTAATTGTCGCCATTGATGAAACTTCAGAGCGGGTAAATGAAACCGAAGGTTTCCCGCTGTTTAACGACGATGGCAGCGAGAGCGAGTTTTTAACTGCACGTAAGCAGCAAATGGGTGAGTATGTTGATTATTCCCAGATGACGCAAGTGTTTATGGAAAAACTGAAAAGCCTGGACTTACTGAAAGAGCAGGTACTAACAGTTACCATTAACGGTGAAAAACGCAATATCAACGGCATCCATATGGTTGACGATCAAAAGCTGAATGAGCTGAGCGACGAAACCTTCCTGGAACTGCGTAAGCTGGGTTATCTGACGGCAATTTATGCGCACCTGATGTCACTGCAGCATACGCAGAAGCTGGTACAAAAACTGGCTGAGCGCGAAGAAGCCGCTAAGGCCTAAGCGTTATCGGCAAACAGCAACGGCAGCCTCGGCTGCCGTTTTGCGTTTGATGGCTACCACATACTGTTAAACGCGGCTAAGCGTGACTAAGCGCGGCCAAACTTTGCCAGTAAGGCCTGTTTCACATGCTCGGGGACAAAGCTGGCGACATCGCCGCCATGCCGGCATACTTCTTTGACCAGCGTCGACGAGATAAAGGTATTTTTCTCCGACGGCGTCATAAAAATACTGTCCAGCTCCGGGTTTAACGAGCGGTTCATACTGGCCAGCTGAAATTCGTACTCATAGTCTGCTACCGCCCGTACACCGCGGATCAGCACCTGTGCCTGCTGGCTTTTGGCAAAATCAGCCAGCAGACCAGAAAACCCAATTACTGACACATTCTGGCAGTCGGCAAAGGCCTGCCGGGCCAGCGCGACCCGCTCATCCAGGCTAAATAACGGCTGTTTGCTGGGGTTGGCAGCTACCGCAACAATTACGGTTTCAAATAGCCGCGCGGCACGCAGTACAATATCAGCGTGGCCATTGGTTAAAGGATCGAAGGTACCGGGGTAAATCGCACGAATATGCATCAAAAGCAGTTCCTGTCAGGGCCAGCGCAGAGCTTGCTGGCATTTAACGTCAATTTGGCGTTACTATAGCAAAATAACCGCCTAAAAAAAGAAGCCTGCAGTTCGCAATGGAAAAGAAGCTCAGAACCAAAGACCGGATTATTCAAGCCAGTATTGCGTTATTTAATGAGGTTGGTGAGCGTCAGGTTACCACTAACCATATTGCGGCCCATCTGGGCATCAGCCCCGGCAACCTGTATTACCACTTTCGCAATAAAGAAGACATTATCCGGCATATTTTCCGTGAATATACCAAGCTGCTGGAAACCCGGATTAAACCGCCTTCAGCCCAGGCCAGGCCGCTGGATGCCCTGACTGATTATCTGGATATCGTATTTGAGCTGATGTGGCGGTTTCATTTTTTCTACGCCAATCTGCCGGATATCCTGTCACGGGATCCGGCTTTGCAACAGGATTACCTGCAGGTGCAGCAGGGCGTACTGGCGCGGGTGATGACGGTAATTAAAGCCTTAAAAGCCCAGGGCGTCATTGCAGTTGATGAGGCCGATATCCGCGATCTGGCGCACAACATCAAACTGCTGGTTACCTTCTGGATCAGCTATCTGAAAACCCAGGCGCCGCAGGCCGAAGTGAATCATGCCAACCTGTACCGTGGCGTACTCAAAGTACTGCTGTTGTTTAAGCCCTATGCCACCGCTGCCGCCCGCGCCGATATGCTGCAGCTGCAGCACTACTATAGTCAGCTGGTCGGAACAGATCAGGCTGCGGCCGATTTGTAGCCAATTCTTTACAAGCGGGGCAGGCAAGCCCCGCTAATCTTCGGTATAATCGCTGCAGCAAGGGCCGCTAAAAAGTACAATAGCGCGTCAAATCAACTTACCCGCCTACATTGCCAGAGGAGGCTTTATGCGCAATGGCGCTTTTCTGCACCATCTACAACAACAAATCGAAGAGGTGAAAGCAGAAGGTCTGTACAAAGCAGAACGTATTATCAGCTCACAACAACAAGCCAGCGTTACCGTTGGTAGCGAGCAGGTACTAAACTTTTGTGCCAATAACTATCTGGGCCTGGCCAATAACCCCGAGCTGATTGCTGCCGCGCAGCAGGGCCTGCAAAGCCACGGCTTTGGTGTCGCCTCAGTGCGTTTTATCTGTGGTACCCAGGATATCCATAAACAGCTGGAAGCAAAAATCAGTGCCTTTTTAGGTACCGAAGATACCATCCTGTACTCTTCCTGCTTTGATGCCAATGGCGGTTTGTTTGAAACCATCCTCAGCGCCGAAGATGCGGTGATCTCGGATGCATTGAACCATGCCTCTATTATTGACGGTGTGCGGCTGTGTAAAGCCAAACGCTACCGTTATGCCAATAACAATATGGCCGAGCTGGAAGCCCAGCTGCAGCAGGCTGATGCCGATGGCGCCCGTTTTAAGCTGATTGCCACTGATGGTGTGTTCTCCATGGATGGCGTAATTGCCGACTTAAAAGCGGTGTGTGATCTGGCCGATAAATACAACGCCATGGTAATGGTTGACGATAGCCATGCCGTCGGTTTTGTGGGTAAGAACGGCCGTGGCACCCACGAATACTGTGAGGTGATGGACAGAGTCGATATTATTACCGGCACCCTGGGCAAGGCGCTGGGCGGTGCCTCCGGTGGTTATACCTCAGGTAAAAAAGAAATTATCGAATGGCTGCGGCAGCGTTCACGGCCTTATCTGTTCTCGAACTCGTTAGCACCTTCTATTGTTACTGCGTCAATTAAGGTGCTGGAGATGCTGGAGCAGGGCGGCGCGCTGCGCGAAAAACTGTGGCAAAACGCCAGTTATTTCCGCGAGCAGATGACGGCCGCCGGCTTTACGCTGGCCGGTAAAGATCATGCCATTATTCCGGTGATGCTGGGTGATGCCAAGGTGGCTGCCGAAATGGCGAAACGGATGCTGGCCGAGGGCATCTATGTGGTTGGCTTCTCCTTCCCGGTAGTACCAAAAGGGCAGGCGCGGATCCGCACCCAGATTTCGGCGGCACATACAAAAGAGCAGCTGGATAAAGCCATTGCGGCCTTTATCCGCATTGGTAAAGACATGGGCGTGATCGCATAAGGCGGGGCGTAATAATGAAAGCATTAGCAAAATTAAAAGCAGAACCGGGCATCTGGCAAACCGAGGTTGAGAAACCGCAAGTGGGGCCAAACGATGTGCTGATCCGGATTAAAAAAACCGCCATCTGTGGCACAGACGTACATATCTACAAATGGGATGAATGGGCGCAGAACACCATTCCGCATGGCATGGTAGTTGGCCATGAATATGTCGGCGTCATTGAAGGCATGGGCTCAGAAGTGCGCGGCTTTAAAGTGGGTGACCGTGTCTCCGGCGAAGGCCATATTACCTGCGGCTACTGCCGTAACTGCCGCGCCGGCCGCGTCCATTTATGCCGTAATACCATTGGCGTAGGGGTAAACCGTACCGGCTCTTTTGCTGAATATCTGGTGATCCCGGCTTATAACGCCTTTAAGCTGCCGGACAATATCCCGGATAATATCGCGGCGATCTTTGACCCCTTTGGCAATGCCGTACATACCGCCCTGTCTTTTGATCTGGTGGGTGAAGATGTGCTGATCACCGGGGCCGGCCCTATCGGTATTATGGCAGCCGCGGTAGCGCGCCATGTTGGTGCCCGGCATGTGGTGGTAACCGATGTTAACCCGTACCGGCTTGAGCTGGCGCTAAAAATGGGCGCCAGCCGCGCCGTTGATGTCAGCAAACAGAACCTGAAAGACGTGATGCAGGAGCTGGGCATGACCGAGGGCTTTGATGTTGGGTTGGAGATGTCTGGCGTACCGGCAGCCTTTAACAGCATGCTGGATACCATGAACCATGGCGGTAAGATTGCCATGCTGGGCATTCCGCCGTCGACCATGGCGATTGACTGGAATAAGGTCATCTTTAAAGGCCTGGTAATTAAAGGCATTTACGGCCGGGAAATGTTTGAAACCTGGTATAAGATGGCGAGCTTAATTCAGTCTGGTCTGGATTTAAGCCCGATTATTACCCACGAAATGCCAATGGAAAACTATAAAGAAGGCTTTGAGATTATGTGCTCAGGCCAGTCGGGTAAGGTGATCCTAAACTGGTCTTAAGCCAAGGCTGGTTTTAACGAGGGCGTGTTGATAGCTGCAAAAATAAGCAGCAAACATCAACACGCCCTGGCCCCGTCCGCTGTGGCGGGGCAGTACACCTGATTACGTCCCTGCTGTTTGGCCTGGTACATAGCTGCATCGGCAGCTGCCAGCAAGGCACTGAGATCATAACCCGCCTGCTCACTGTCGCTAATGCCAAAGCTGGCCGTAACCTTAAATTTTGGCTGATAACCACTGGTATCAATATCGGCCAATGCGGTACGACAAATATCAGCCAGCATCACCGCCTGCTCGGCCGTGCAGTCTGTCAGCAGGATCACAAACTCTTCGCCACCAATACGGCCAAAAATATCGCTATGCCGGATAAAGTTGCGGCAACTTAGCACCACCTGTTGCAAGGTCCAGTCACCGGCGGCATGACCAAAGCGATCATTGATATTTTTAAAGTGGTCTAAATCAAACAGGATCAGCGCTACCGGCCGTTTAGCCCGGATACAATGGGCAATTTCCCGCTGCGCCTGCTCGGTAAAATGATAACGGTTGCTAATGCCGGTAAGCTGGTCAAACTCGGCCATTTTTCGATAACGCTTACTGCGGGTCAGGCCACGGTAGGTCAGCAAGCCAAGGATTAAACTCAGGCTACCAATCAGTAATAGCAGCAGGTAACGGTTTTCTGCCTGCTGCTGATATAAATTACGTTCCAGCGTAAGCAGTTCATTATCTTTATCCAATAGCTGGATCCGTTGCTCCTTCAGACGGGCTTCGCCACTGGCCAGCTGGTAAGCCAATTGCTGCGAGGCTTTTTCTCTGGCAATCGCCAGCTCGGTATCACGGCGTTTTTCGCTATAACGCAGCAGGTTGTCAAAGTTACGCTCCGCCTGCGCCAGCAGCGTTAGTACCCGGTAGGTACTCAGCACCGCCGGATCATTCCGATCGCCCGGTAAACTTTGCTCAGCGCGCTGCGCCAGCTCACTGGCTGCAGCCAACTCGCCCTGTTGTAATAGCGCTTCTGCGGCGGCGGCGTTAAAACCGGCGGTTAAAATTGGATAATTAATCTGTTCAACCTGAGAATAATACTGCCGGTAAAACGCCAGGGCAGCAGCGGCTTGCTGTTGTTCCAGTAAATAGAACATATGGTTGCGGATAATTAGTAGTGAGAAAATAACTTCGTTGGCGAGTTCGCAGAGTGAGTGTGTTGAGTCGAAATCTAGTGAGTATTGTTGGAAATTTTTAGTTTTATATGCACCTTGTAGTTTCGGAGCTATCAACCGACAGCGCAAAGCATTATCGGAAGTAATTCTTAGACCTTGGTCAATAAGCTGATTAACTAGCTCAAATCTCTCAACGTTGTTATAAAGAAGAATAAGAGGACCTGCTACTTGGGTGTAAAGAGAAGGCTCTCTTATCGTTGGTAGAGAAACTAAAACTTGTTCCGCTTGTAGGAATGCATCACTATATCGATAGCTTAAAACATAAATGTTTGTTTTTAAGCTACTTACTTTTAATTCAAGTTCCGCACTTATATTCGTATCAACTTGTTCGAGTTGATTTAAGGCGCGCTCAAAATCTCCAGTAAGTACATGGTCCCAAGCAGTTAGTAATAACAAATGACCCAGCTCAGTGTTACTTAGCGTAGTTTTGTCAGTATTTTCATATAGCTGCCTGACATTTCCTTGGAACTGATTGCGATCTTTGAGCCTTAGGTCGTTCAGTTGCTCTAAGTGTTGACTAAAATCGCTGGCAAGAGCTGGTGCATTAGCAACTGCTAGTGCTAGAAGCAAACAACACCTAAAAGCGAGGACCTTCATTCTCTATCCGGCTAGCCGAATTGACGATAAGTTTGCTTTGTCATCGCTTGGAGTCGGAGTTTGTGGATTAGGATTTCCTGTTTCCTCTGTTTCCTCTGTTTCTTCTTTTTCCTCTGGGTCTTCAGGCTCAGGTGTGTAAACAAAACAGATAATCTTTTCCCGCAATAATGCCTGCTCTGCCGTATTAAGCTGAGCCAGTAGCGCAGCATTATCGGATTCGACGCTGGGTTGCCAGACCGGCGTAAGTGCCAGGCTTAGTAGTTGCTCGGATAAAGTAGACATTAGCAGGGCTCGGTAATTAAAGGTCGATATGCCTAATGTAGGCAGTTTTTATGACAGCAGCAAGGGGCCTTTGGTTTTATTTTCGGGATTCTTCCGCCGGGTTTAGCTTAAGTGGCCGGCTTAGCCGTAAAAAGCCATCCGCTAGTTCGGCACTGACCTTAAACCCCAGCTTGGCTGCCGAATGCAGGGCGGCGAGATTTTGCTGCTGGATCCTTTTGCTCAGGGTTTCAATTCCGCCCAGACACCCGGCCTGCGCAATCAACAATCGGCTAAGTTGGGTGCCGAGCCCCTGCTGTTGCCAGGCAGGTAACAACATACGGCCAAGCTCAGCCTCGCTGGCATTGGCGCCCGGTAATAACATCGCCAGCCCGATAGCGCCCACTCCGGCCAGTTGTACCTGAAAATACGCTGCCGGCCAGCTGGTGGTTGTCGCTGTGGTCACAGGCAAAGAGGCAGGCTGCTGCAGGTGCTGTAGCAGCGTATTAAAACGCGCCCGCGCCTGCGTTATGCTTAGTGCCGGACCGATATGCCGCATTACCTGGGGTTCGCAAAATAACGCCAGAAATAGTGGCTCGGCCGCAGGGTCAAGAGCCTGTAACGTCAGGCCGGGTTGGCTGGTGCCGTTAACGGCTAACATCTGTTGTCTGATCCAGTGCGGCCAATTGTTGCAGCAGTTCCGTATTGGCCTGTAGCGCGCTACAGGGCGGGATCACCAGTGTGGTTTTACCGCTGACAGTGGCCTGTGCCAGCTCTGATAGAGGCAAATGCTCAATGCGGGCTTGCTGGGTCGGCAGGCTGGCCGCTTCATACAGGGTAACCTGATGTGCCGGCGGATAAAAACGGCATAAATAGTCGCTTAACAGCTGCCGGTATTGGCCGGGGGTGGCAAAGCGTGCCAGACTGCGGTCGCCGGCAACACCC
Source organism: Alishewanella sp. HH-ZS (assembly GCF_001704375.1). Taxonomy (NCBI): domain Bacteria; kingdom Pseudomonadati; phylum Pseudomonadota; class Gammaproteobacteria; order Alteromonadales; family Alteromonadaceae; genus Alishewanella; species Alishewanella sp. HH-ZS. The sequence goes on from NZ_LZEJ01000019.1 coordinate 21,979, forward strand.
AGTTGCCATAAAATAAGGTAGGCGGCGGTATCGATAGTGCGCTGATAAAACATAAACTGGCTGCATTCGTACAGCTGGCAACCATAGCGGCCCGGATCAATCCCCAGATCGGCATACAGACAGTCTTCGGCTGAGATCGCCGGTAGCATCCGGCTAAAATAGCCTTGTTGCTGCGCCTGTTTCACTGCCTGATGCGGTACCCAGGCAAAGACCCCCGGATGACCATAAAAGGCGCCAACCACCTTTTTACCGGCCGCGACTTCAGCCAGCATCGCCTCAACCATTAGCTGATAGCTATGCTGGCGTGATGGCCCCTGATGATAATAAGGCTGCAGTGAGCGGGCGTCCGGGTGCATTTCCAGTAACCATTGCTCGGTTAATGCATCGGCCATTAGCACAAAGACCACATCGGCAGCAGCGATATAGTTGCGGCTAAGCGGGTCCAGATGAGCACCCAGCATAATGCCGGTGCCCAGGCAAATCAGACTGCCCTGCGCCATATGGTCTCCTAGTCGCTGCGTTGTTGCTCAAGTAACTGCAAAATATCCCGGCTTTTGGTCAGTAAGCGCAGCTGGCTAAATAACTGCTGCGCCTCGGGGTATTGCAGTTTCAGGTAACTAAACCATTGCTTTACCCGGTTAGCGTAATATTTGCCTTTATCGCCGGCAATTTCAAATTCGGAATAGTGCATCAATAACGCCAGCACCTCTGGCCAGGGCAGTGGGGCGGCCTGATCCCGGATATGCCGCGCCAGATTGGGCATCGCCAGCGCGCCACGGCCAAGCATAATATCCTGGCACTGACTTTGCTGCTGACAGAGCAGCGCCTGCTCGGCATTCCAGATCTCGCCGTTGGCAACCAGCGGTATTTTTACCTGCTGCTTTATTTTGGCAATCCAGGGCCAGTACGCCGGTGGCCGGTACCCATCGCTTTTGGTGCGGGCATGGATCGCCAGGCTGCTGGCACCCGCCTCGGCAATGGCCTTAGCATTGTCAAGCGCCAGGCTGGTATCGTCATAACCGAGCCGAATTTTGGCGCTGACCGGGAACTGCGCCGGGACTGCGTCGCGCACGGCTTTTACGATCCGATACAGGGTCTCGGTTTCTTTTAATAGCACAGCGCCGCCGCGACTTTTATTCACTGCTTTTGCCGGGCAACCAAAATTCAGATCGACGCCGGGTGAGCCCAGTTCCACCGCCCGCGCTGCATTTTCGGCCAGCCAGTGTGGTTCCTGCCCCAATAATTGCACCCGTACCGGGGTGCCGGCGCGGGTTTTACCACCTTGCAGCAGTTCCGGGCACAGCCGGGTAAACACCCGGGCCGGCAGTTTTTGGTCCACCACCCGCACAAATTCGGTAATGCACAAGTCATAGCCGCCAATTTGCGTCAGCATCTCGCGCATCAGGTGATCCACCACGCCCTCCATCGGGGCCAGTACGATTTTCATTTAGTTACTGTTTTGCTTCATTCAGTTGCTGTCTTGCGGCGAGGCGGCGTGCGCATGCTGGCGTTGCCGGCGGCAGCGTTCAGAGCAGTAGCGCACGTCATCCCAGTTACGCTGCCACTTTTTGCGCCAGCTAAAAGCTAACTGGCACACCGGGCAGATTTTTTGCGGCAGGGTGGTTTTGTGGTGGGCCATCAAGCCGCCTTAAACGCTATAGATGGTGCGCAGTTCCTGGCGGTGCAACAGCTCGGCCAGCTCCGGTAATTGTAGCGGTTCCAGCTCCAGCACATCCAGAATACGGCTTTGATGCAGCTGCCATTCCGGATCCAGATTAACCTGAAACAGCTGCCGGCTTTCACCACTGAAAAATTCGGCAATTTTTAAAATGGCAAAGCGCTGATGTTCGGCGTCGTTATCGGTTTCCAGCAACAGCGCCGGGCTGTGGTGATAGGCAATAATATTACACAGCGTCTGGGTCAGACCCCAGGATTCGGCAATCAGATAGCCCAGCACTTCATGGCTGGTATGAAAATGCTGCTCTTCAATACTGCTGACCGCCTGCTGTTGCAGCAAACCTTGCTGCAGCACAGTGGCATATTGCGGCGCTTGCTGGCTAATTAGTGCCATGCCGGCGTTGCGGAATAACCCCAGCGAGTAACAATCGTCCTGACACTGCTGATCAAAGTTCAGCTGTTTCGCCAGCGTCATCGCCAGGGTGGCGGTATGCAGGGCATTGGTCCAGAGCTTGCGGCTAAACTCATCCTGGCGGCCTTCTTCCAGCGTAAAGCGCAGCAGTACACTGCGTACCAGCATCACTACCCGGTTTAATCCCAGATAGCGGCAGGCTTGCTCCACCGAGGTAATTTTATTGCGCAGCCCAAAGTAGGCCGAGTTGACCACCTTTAGCGTAAAGCCGGCAATACCGATATCCAGCGCAATCAGCGAGGCAATACGGTTTAAGTCCGGTTCGGCGGCATTCAGTTGTTGCTGGATATGCCGCAGCACCTGGGGTTGTGGCGGAATGGTAAAGCCCTGCAGCGCATGCTCAACCAGGCTCATATCGATTGCTTTGACCATCTGCTGTACTCCCGGTTGTGCACTTTTGGGTATGCCTTTTGTCGTGCGCCGCTAATCAGAACTAAGGATTTACGAATCGAGATAAGGCCGGCCCAGCATTAATTGCTGTGCCAGTTGCGTTTCTGCCTGCTGATCAGTGAGCTGCAGGTCGAGAAACTGCACATCAAATTGCAGCAGGTCGTCGTCTGCTAAATGCACCGCCACCAGCTTATCCGGTACCTGATGCACCTGACGGTAGGCATTAATTGCCACCTGGGCGGCTTGCTCCATTAAGGCGAGAAAATGCCCGAGCGGATAGCGCTTAAATACCGGATCATCCAGATGTGCCCAGCCTAATAGGTCACCGCTGATGCTGCCATCGGCATGATCGGTAAACAGCATTGAAACAGCGGCGCAGCTGGGGTTTTCACCCGGGGTAAATTGTTCGGCATCCTGCTCGGAAAACAGCAGCACATAGCCAAAACCCGGGCAGCCTTCGGCATCCATTTCGTCGAACGACGGATCGTACAACAGGAACAAACGATTATCAGACATGGCGACCCCGGCTTGCTAAACAAGCGGCTATTCTACCTGAGGTCGGAGCTGCACTAAAGCCCTCTGGCCGGATCTTGTGGCGATTTAACCGCAATTGCCGGCCCGGCTAGTGGAAATCCGCAGTCAGCGGCACCGGCAGCTCCAGCAGTAACGCCAGCAGGTTAAGCAAGCCCTGCTCCGCAGCCGTTGCCGCCTGATCGGCAGATACTGCCGCCAGGATGCTCTGCCAGACCTGTTGTTTGATTGCCGGAGCCGCACTCAGTAGCGGCCGCAATGCCTGATCCAGGCGGCTAAAGTCTACCGGTGGTGCCGTGGTATCCGCTGGCAGTTGCAGCGCATTTAGCGCGGCCTGCCAGGCTTGTTGCTGCTTATTGCTGTCACCGGCGGCGCTGGCAACGGCGCTGAGCAAGGGCAGCAGGGCGGGCAACAGGTCGGCCAGGCTTTGGCGGTTATACTGGCGAACCAGTTCTTTGCTGTCGAATTCACTGGCCACCACATGTTCCAGCAAACTTAAGCTAAGCCACTGCGCCAGATCCGGCGTGTTACCGGCCAGTTGTCGCAGTAACTTATCAAAGGCGCGGAACTCTGACTCACTCAGCTGCTTTAACGCCGGCACCGACATTTGCAACAACTGCACCTGCTGTGGCAGGGCCAGGCGTTGTACCGCATCGGAGAGTTGATCGACTTCGGCCAGCAGCTGGCTGCCGCCATAGGCTTTAATCTGGGCCAGTTGGTTGGCCAGCTGCTCAGTTCTGAGTAGTAACGCACAGGCGATAGCCTGTGCCGGACGGGTTTGATGGCTGCTTTGGCTTAGCAGCACCGGGATAGCGGCCAGCATGGCGCGACGCTGGCGCTCCTGCGGTTGCTCCGGGGTCTGGGATACAGTGGGTTTGACTGGCTGTTGGCTGCTTGGATAACGGCCATTCCAGCTTGGATCCAGCCGGCGGATACGTTTTTCCAGCGGCGGATGGGTAGCGAAGATCGCCACCCAGCGGCTTAGCGCCTCGCCAAAAAATAAATGGCTGACTTCATCGGCATTGGCGTGTTGTACTTTGGCGCCGTATTGATGGCCACCGATGCGCTTTAAGGCGCCGGCAATACCGCTTGGATTACGGCTAAACTGCACCGCCGAAGCATCGGCCAGGTATTCGCGCTGCCGGCTGACGGCGGCTTTAATCAGATTACCAAAAAACGAACCGAGATAGCCGATCACGACCAGGCCAAGACCCAGCAGCATAATGGCGCCGGCACCATCATTATTATTGCGTCTGGAGCGGGCATAGCTGGCGCCACGGCCGGCGCGTAACAGGTAATAACCAAGATGGCCGATAAATAAGATGCCATTCAGCACCGCGATCAGCCGGATATTCATCCGCATATCGCCGTTCAGAATATGGCTGAATTCATGGGCGATCACGCCCTGCAGTTCGTCGCGGCTAAGTTGCTCCAGCGCGCCCTGCGTGACGCCAATAACCGCATCGGCCGGGCTGTAACCGGCAGCAAAGGCGTTAATGCCACGTTCGGCCAGCAGATAAACCGGTGGCACCGGCAGGTTAGCTGCCAGCGCCATCTCCTCTACCACATTCAGTAACCGGCGCTGCAGCGGATCTTGTGCGTCCGGTTTCAGACGCACCCCGCCAAGCGCTTCGGCTACACTGCGGCCGCCCAGTTTCAGTTGCTGCCACTTGGCCATAATCGCCAGGCCCACCACGGCAAGTACCACCAGGCTGATGCTGCTGATCACTTCCCATGGCAGTTGTACCGGGCCACCCTGAAACAGGCTGAAACTCAGCATCACCAGCAGATTGGTCAGGATGATCAGCGCCAGCACCGCCAAAGCGAACAGCGTGATCAGGACCCGGGTATTGCGCCGGGCCAGATCCTGTTGCTGGAAGAAATTGCTCGCCATTGCTTAAAAGCTGACTTTGGGAGCCTGTTGAATTTGCGCGCTGTCAGCGAATTCCAGCAGCTTGGCATCCTGTTTGTGGCCAAAGCTGGCGGCAAAGAACATCGGCGGGAAGCTTTGTTTATAGGTGTTATATTCGGTTACCGCATCATTAAAAGCCTGACGGGCAAAAGCAACACGATTTTCGGTGCTGGTCAGCTCTTCCGACAGCTGCTGCATATTGGCGCTGGCTTTCAGGTCCGGATAAGCTTCCATCACCATACTAAAACGGCTCATTGCACCTTGCAGCGCGCCTTCGGCCTGGGCTAACTGGCTGATGGCACCGGCATCGCCCGGGTTATTGGCGGCCACTTTCAGCCCGGCTAGCGCGGCATTACGGGCGGCGATCACGGCTTCCAGCGTTTCGCGTTCATGCTGCATATAGGCTTTGGCAGTTTCCACCAGGTTGGGGATCAGATCATAACGGCGCTTAAGTTGTACTTCGATTTGCGCAAAAGCATTCTGAAAACGGTTCTTCAGTTTAACCAGCTGGTTAAAGATGCTGATCAGGTAAAATACCACCGCCGCCAGCAAGGCCAGAATTATCAGTAACGTCATTTTAAGCTCCTTACAGGATATCAAGGTGTATTGTTAATGAAAGTTTAACCTTCTGTCCAGTGTCTGCAGCCGGATTTCGCCGGATTAGTACTAAAGTGCGGCAACCTGCGGTATGATAACGGCCTTGCACCGGGAGTAGCTATGAGTGATTTTAAACGTATTTCAGTGGCAGAAACGCTGGAGTTATTAGCCCAGCAGGCAGTCATTGCCGATATCCGCGACGAGCAAAGCTTTGCCAGTGGTCATATCGCGGGCGCCTTTCATTTGACCAACACCAGCCTGGGCCAGTTTATGCGCCAGGTGCCATTTGAACAGCCGGTGGTCGTAGTGTGTTATCACGGTAATTCCAGTCAGGGCGCGGCGCGTTATCTGGCAGAGCAGGGCTACGAACAGGTGTACAGTATGGATGGCGGCGTTGAAAGCTGGCGCACCCAACAGCCTGTTGTCAGCGGGCACAGTGACGTCTGATGCTGACTAAGGTTGCGGAGTTTCGGGCCCAGCCGGCGGCGCTGTTATTTGCCGATTACTGCACCAGTCAGGGGCTGACCGTGCAGCTGCAGCTGGAAGGTGAGCTGACACTGTTGCTGGCCGACAGCGCGCAGTTGCCGCAAGTGGAGGCCCTGTTGACGGAGTTTATCCGTGAGCCGGATCATCCGCGTTATCAGGCGGCAGCCTGGCAACAGAGTAACAGTGTGCAACTGGAGTCATCGATCCGGCTGCCGTCAAAGCAGCTGTGGCGCCAACTGCCGTTAACCCTGCTGCTGGTTGTGCTGACGCTGGCGGTCTATGGCTGGCAGCAGCTGGATTTTCGCGCGGCCGCCCAGGCGCTGCTGTTAACCAATAATGCAGAGCTCTGGCGTTGGCTAACTCCGATCTTGCTGCATTTTTCGCTCTCCCATCTGGTGTTTAATCTGGCCTGGTGGGGCTTGTTGGGCGCCAAAATCGAACGCTTCAGTGGCAGTGGCTTTTTATTGCAACTGACCCTGAGCAGTGCGGTGATTTCTAATGGCTTGCAACTGGCACTGGCCGGTCCCAATTTTGGTGGCTTATCCGGGGTGGTGTATGCACTGGTGGGCTATTGCTACCTGAGTGATGTATTAAGCGGTCGTCAGCGCTATCAGCTCGGTCATGGTCTGTTTGGCTTTATGTTGCTGTGGTTGCTGCTGGGCTTTTTCGATCTGTTGTGGGTCAATATGGCCAACTGGGCGCATCTGGGCGGCTTGGGCTGTGGCTTACTCTGGGCCTGGTTAAGCCGGGACCGGCGTCATCAATAATTCAGCTGGCAGTAACGGCAGGCTCTGCCGTTACTGATACAGATATTTGGTAAACAACACATCCTGCACCATCGGCTGTCCGGTTTCCCGGCGTAGCACCTGTTGCAGCTGTTCCAGAATAATCAGTCGGATCTCTTCGCGCCCATGCAGGGATTTGACCTTCTCTTCCGATTGCTTACTCAGAATGCCAATAATGGTATCCAGGATCAGTGGCTCATGGTACTCGATGGTTTTCAGCATATCCCGGCTGGGTAACATCAGCTCTACTGACACCCGCAAGTAACCCAGGGTGCGGCGGTTTTCGGTGACATAGTTGGTGACGATATCCGGGTCAAAGCCGTAATACACCACCTCAGGCACATTTTGCTGTGCTTGGGCAGGCAGCGCTGTTAATAAAAGCAGCGGTGCAAAGATCAGGGGCAGTAATACGCGCAAGGTTAGCTTTCCTCATCGGAGCGGATTTCTGATAATCATATCAGCAGTCTCTTAGTTAGGCGAATTGCCGACTTAAAAAAAGTTAGGCGAATGGCCGGGTAAAGAATAGTTAAACGAATTGCCGCTTAAAAAAATTCCTGCCCTTGCTATAATGCGGCAATTTTTGCATTCTGAACCCGACTAACTGATGACAGCAGTATTTTCGCTGGCGGCCTGTGCTGAACCCTGGCAACAGGCTGATGCCAGTAAGGCACCGGCTACCCTGTTACCCTGGCTGTTGGAGCCGGCGTCACTGACCGCCCGTTTAAAAGCGCACTGTCAGCAATTCCGGCTGCAGTTGCTGGCGGAACAATCTTTGCCACTGCCGCAAACTTTGCAGCCGCTGTTGCCGGCCAGTAGCCTTTGTACCCGCCGCGAGGTGTTAATGTGGTGCGATCAGCAAGCGGCCGTCTATGCCCAGAGTTGGATCCCGCAAGCCAGTCAGCAACGTTTGCAGCAACTGGCCGCTCTGGGGGAACAACCATTGGGCGAGTTGTTGTTTCAGTATCCGGATTTGCAACGCAGTCCGATTGAAATTGCCCGGCTTAGCCTGCCGCGGCCAAGCGCAGAGATCGCTGCGGGTGAATATTGGGCCAGACGCTCCGTGTTCTCGGTAGCCGGTGCGCCCTTATTAGTGGCAGAGGTTTTTCTGCCGGTGGTGGAGACGCTATGACAACGCTAAGCTGGCAACGACGCCAGGCCTACTGGCAATTGATGCGGCTGGATAAGCCGATCGGCACCTATCTGCTGCTATGGCCTACCTGGTGGGCATTATGGCTTGCCGCAGATGGGATCCCGCCTCTCGATTATTGGCTGATCTTTAGCCTCGGCGTGCTGTTAATGCGCTCAGCAGGTTGTGTGATCAATGACTATGCCGATCGCCATTTTGATGGTCAGGTTAGCCGCACTAAAGCCCGGCCGCTGGCCAGTGGCCAGCTACAACCGGTTGAAGCGCTGCAGCTGTTTCTGCTGTTGCTGCTACTGGCCGCCAGCTTATTGCTGTTCTTAAACCGGCAAACCCAACTGCTTGCGCTGGTGGCCGTGCTACTGGCCAGCAGCTATCCCTTTATGAAACGCTACACCCATTTGCCACAGCTGGTATTGGGCGCGGCCTATAGCTGGGGGATCCCGATGGCCTTTATGGCGCTGCAGGGTGAGGTGCCACTGTACGCCTGGTGGCTGTATCTGGCGAATCTGCTGTGGACTGTGGCCTATGATACCTTTTATGCGCTGGTCGACCGCGACGATGATCTCAAGGCCGGTATTAAATCGACGGCGGTGTTGTTTGGCCGTTATGCCCAGCCGGTGATTGCGCTGTTGCAACTCGGCTTTTTAGGCTTGCTGGCGCTGCTGGGGCAAACGCTGGCACTGGGCTGGCCGTTTTTTGTCGCACTGGCGCTCTGTGTGCCGGCTTTTGCCTGGCAGCATTACCGGGCGACAAAGGGGCCTCAGGGCGCCTTTGCCGCCTTCCTGGCTAACCATTATATTGGTATGCTGCTGTTTGTAGGGTTGGCGGTGGCACTGATATGAAAGCCTATTTACTCAGTTTACTGCTGTTAGCCGGTTGCAGCAGCGTGCAGGCAGAGCCGCCATTTGGCCGGGCCCAGATCGCCTTTGCCGGGCAGCAAGTTGCGGTGCAACTGGCCGATACACCGGCGTTACGAGCCCGCGGTCTGATGTTTCAGCAAAGTGCCGAGCCGGGTATGCTACTGCTATATACGGTGCCGGAGCCAATAAGTTTGTGGATGCGCAATACCGGTCTGGAGCTGGATGTCGCCTTTATTGATGCCAACTGGCAGATCCAGAGTATTAAGCCACTTGAGCCTTATGATGAAAGCATTGTCAGCTCGGAAGGCCCGGTAATTGCTGCCCTGGAGAAACCGCGCGGCTGGTTTGCCGCCCGCGGCTTGACGGTCGGCAGCCAGCTCAGCTTAGTCCGCGACTGACAGCCCGCTTAGCGGCTGGGGTCAATCAGGCCATTCAGGCTGTTATTGCGCCGAAACCAGCCGGCGATGCTAAAGCGCAGGCTGCTGGCCGGCAACACTTCATGTGGAAAGCGCTCACTCTCAAACACAATTAACCCGCCGGCTGCTGGCTGAAACTGCCGGATCAACTGATCCTGCTCGTCATACAATGCCAGAGCGCCACCTTCTGTGACGCTGTTAAGATAGGTGACCGTGGTCAGCACCCGGTTGGAGCGGCCCTGAAAGGCGTCCAGATGCTTCTGATAGAAGTCACCGCTTTGATAACGCGCATAATGGCATTCAAAATCAAACAGGCCGAGCAGACAGCGTTGATTAAATACCTGCTGCAACTGCTGCATCAGTGCCAGATACTGCTGTTGTGCCGGCGTACTGCCGTCCAGCCAGGCGGTGTGGTCGCGCCGGATCTGTTGATCCTGCAAATGCGCGGCCTGACGGCCCACGCCTGCCGCGCGTAGCGGCTGCTGCTGCAAATCCTCCAATAACGCAGAGGTTAGCGGCTCGGGTAAAAAAGTGGGTAGCCAAACCCAGCCCTGTTGATAGAAGGGGGTGATAATGCTGTCCCAGTCGGTTGCGGTTGGCGCTGACATAATGACTCCAAAAGCGGTAACGGACATAGTTTGCCATAGCAGTGAGCCAGCTCATAGCGACTCGCGTATCAGCAACGTAAGAAACAGGAGGATTGACCATGCGCATCGCTTTACTAGCGGCGACACTGCTGCTGACCGCTTGCAGCAAAACCGTACTGGACTACCGGCAACAAACGCCGGTATTAAAACTGGATGAGTTCTTCGCTGGCAGTGGCCGCGCCTATGGCGTGCTACACGACTGGCGTGGCCGCCAGACGCTGCGCTTTACCGCGGATCTGTGTGGCGAGTGGCAACAAGGCCGTGGCGACCTGTACGAGGTGTTCTATTTTAGTGACGGCCGTATCGAGCAGCGGCACTGGCGGCTGCAGCAGGACAGTTCAGGCAAAATTAGTGGTACAGCCGGTGACGTGGTAGGGGAAGCGAGCGGCCAACTGGCCGGTAATGCGTTGTATTGGCAATATGTATTGCGGATCCCTTACGACGGTAGCACCCTGGATGTGACGGTTAAAGACTGGCTATATCTGATTGATCCGCAAAATCTGATTAACCGCACCACGATGCATAAGTTTGGCTTGAAGGTGGCAGAGCTGACGTTATCGATCCAACAAACCGATGCCAGTGCGGACTGTACGCCGTTAAAGCAGCAGGTTGCAGAGTTGGCAGCTAAGTTGTAATAGTTTCGGGCATTGTACCGTTGAGCCCGTTGTGGGCTCAACAGCGCTGAGCGCATTTAACGGCGGCCTGGAAACTGCTGAAAAATATGATTGACGACCCGCGCGGTGGACTCGCGTGGTTGCTGCAGATCCTGCTGGCTTAATACGCCCTCGGCGATCCCTTCCCACACCAGTTGCTTACGGCTGGCATCCACTAAATCAATATTTACGGTACCAACGCGGTAATGCACCGTTTCCACATCGGTTTGATAGTAGGGGAAAGGCGCATACAGACCACGGCGATAATAATAGTAGCTGTACGGATGCAGACTGGGTGAAGTGGTGCTGCGCACTTCGGAACGCTGGGCCACGTTAGAGTTAAAGTTAATCAACAGCTGTGGATCATCGCTTAGCCGGTAACCGCGCGCCGTCATCTCCGCCGTAATAGCGGCTTTCAGGTGCTGGGTCACCAGGCTGGTATAACCGGCGCGATCAGTTGCCAATTCGCTCATAAAGCCAAAGGTTTGATAACTACTCAGGTCGACGTTCGGCGCCTGATCGGTCCGCACTTTAGGGCCTGAGGCACAGGCTGTTAACCACAAGGCTGAGGCGAGCAGAATGCCGCGCCAGAGCCAGGAAGAATGCTGCTTATTCATAACTACCGCCATCTCAATCAACTTAGCCTTGATATCTTACTATACTGCGCCAGCCATTTCTGCGATCAACCCGGCTGCGACTTGCATATTTTGACGCTGGCAAGCAAACTAAGTTCCGGCTGGCACAGCAAATTACCCGGCCAGACAGGAGTCACTGACTTTGTGCTGCTAAGAAGTTAGCATTGCATGCGTGCTGCTATTACACTTAGCATAGTGTATTGCCAGCCTGTAACGGCAGATTTTACGAGATAATAATGAAAACAAAGGATAAAACGCCAACCAGAGCTGAACCTGAAGCAGTAAATCAACAGGCCTCAGCCGCCTTGTCTGATGCACTGGCCAGCTTTGCCACCCAGTTACAGCAACAGCAGCAACTCTGGCTGCAACAAATGCAAACTGCGCTGGATGCCCAATGGCAGCAGCGGCTTATCGCCCACGAACAGGCTTATCAAAAACTCTATAAAGATTGGCAACAAAGTCGGCAGCAACTGGAGCTGGCCGTGCCGGCACCTGCTGCCGATCCGCGGCTGTTACAGGAACAGGAACGGCAGAATCAGCAATTACGGCAAAGACTGCAGCAATTGGAAGCGCAGTTGGCCGCGTTGCAGCAACAACAAGCCAGTGCGGCAGAGCAACACACCTCAGAACAGCAAACGGCTGGCCAGCTGCAGCAGCAGTTAGCCGAACTGCAACAGGCAATGCAGGTGCAGCAGGAGGCGCTGACCGTGGCCGATACCGCTTATGCGGCGGAACGGCAAAAGGTGGCAGAGCTGGAGCAACAGCTCGCCGCAGCCAGTGTTGGCACTGCCAGTACGCTGAGTGCTGAGCAGCAAAAAGTCACAGCGCTGCAACAACAACTGGCGCAGACTACTGCGCTGTTGCAGCAACACGAACAACAGGCGGCCAAGGCACAGGCCGAGGCCGAACAGAAACAGGCGGAATTAACCGAACAGCTACAACAGCGTGAGCAGCAAGCGGCAGCCGCCGAGGCGGAAGCCGGACAGAAACTGGCGGAGTTAACCGAACAGCTACAACAGCGTGAGCAGCAAGCGGCAGCCGCCGAGGCGGAAGCCGGACAGAAACTAGCGGAGTTAACCGAACAGCTACAACAGCGTGAACAGCAAGCGCTGACCGCTGAGGCAGAAGCCGGCCAGAAACTGGCTGAGTTAGCCGAACAGCTGCTGCAACATAAACAACAAGCGGCAGCAGCTGTTGCCGCTGAACAACAAAAGGCTGGCGAACTGGCGGCTCAGATGTCGTCATTACAACAGCAACTTGAACTGGTACAGGCTGAGTTTGAGTCACAACGCCAGCAGATACAGCAACTGACAGAGCTGCAGACAGAGCTGGGGCAGAAACTGCAGTTTAAGCAGCAGATGTATCTGCAATTGCAGGAAGAAAATCAGGTGCTGAATCAGCAACAAAGCGAGCAGCTCGCCCAATTGCAGCAACTGGCCGCCAGTGAACAGCAATTACGGGAACAACTGGAGCGGCAAGACTTACTGCTGCAACAGGCTCGATTGCGGCTGGAGGTCACAGTCGAGAAACAGCAGCTGGAAGCGGATCAGGCCCGGGAGACCATTCGGGTGCTGCGGCAGGAATTAGCCAAAGGCCAGGAAGATCATCAGGCGGCTTTATCCGATCTGCAAAGCCGGCTAACCGAATATAAGCTGAAATTTGAATATGCACAGCGTCAGCTGTCGACCATGCCATAATAGGCGCCAAAGCAGGCCGGCAAGCCTGCTATTTTTTTGACAGGAATACTCTTTTTTAGGAATGCTATGAAACAAAAAGCCAATAACTTTCAGCAGATGCGCGAACTTAATCTGGCGCAGCAGGCAGCAATTGCTGCCAGTTTGCTGGAGCGGATGTTACCGAATTATCAACTGTTTAGCGAAGTCAGTCAGTTCGGCGACCCGGTGTTGGTGCGTAAAATTCTCGATCTGTGCTGGGAGTGGTTGACGGTACCGAAAGCAAAAATCAATTTCGAGCGCCTGGCGGAAGAACTGGAGCTGGCGACGCCTGAGGTCAATCATTACGATATGTTCGGGGTCTATCCGGCGGTTGATTGCGCCACGGCGCTGGATATGATGCTCAATGGCATCCGCGAACAGGATGCCGCCGAATTTATTAATGTGGCGAAGATTTCACAGGCCACCGTGGCCCGGCTGATTGAATATGAAGCGGAAGATGCGGATATTACTACCGAAGCTGAGCTGAAAAAGCTGGTGCGGGATGATCCCTTGATGCAGTACGAGATGGAATGTCTGGCGGAGCTGATCGAATTGGTTAAACCGATGAAGCGGATCGGCCGCGAACAAATGCAGCAGTTAAAAGCTTGGGTGAGAGAGCAGGGGCTGACTAACCTCGGTATGGAGCTTAGCCCGGAGACAGAGTAACCCTATTTAGCGGCTACTCTGACGCAGAAATAAGCGGTAGGCCAGCTGGCCGGCAACCTTTTCCTTTAGCAGCTGCCAGTTGGCAGGTATGGCGCCCAATGCCAGCTCTTTCTCGGTTTCCAGATAGATCAGAGCGCTGTCTGTCAGCCAGCCCTGTTGCTCTAATGCCAGACAGCAAGGCAGTGCCAAGCCCTGCCGGAATGGCGGGTCGATCAACACCAGATTATATTGCCGCTGTGCCGGGCGCTTTAGCCATTGCAGACAATCGGCATTGACCACCTCAGCATTGGCTGCCGCCAGTGTTTTCAGATGTTGCTGTAACTGCCGCGCCAGTGCCGGCGCTTTTTCCACCAGAGTCAGATAAGCAGCGTAGCGTGACAGTGCCTCTAAACCCAGGCTACCGCTACCGGCAAAACAATCCAGCACCGTACTTTGTGCCGTATCCTGCATCAGCCAGTTAAACAGGGTTTCCTTAACGCGATCGGTCGTGGGTCTGAGGCCCGCAGCATCGGCTACCGGCAGCTTTTTGCCCCGCCATTGGCCACTGATGATTCTGACGAAACCGCTGGGGCCGCCTGCGCTACCACGACTGCTCGATTGTTTCATTGATTCGTTTTTGCCTGACAGATAAAGGTGTTAGTATAAGGCCAATTTTATCCTAGTTTTCAGCTCTGACCTAACTGCATATGACAAAACAGAATAAACTCTTTTCCTGGCTTGGTTTTGGTAAGAAGCCATCAGACGCACCGGACACCGCAACTCAGCCTGAGTCGACAGCTGCTAATGCGCCAGCAACAACGGAAACCGCAGCCGCTGCTACGCCGGTTGCTGATGCTGCGGTAACGGCGGCGTCAGTAACGGATGCGCCTGAGGCCGACGTGCCGATCCCGGAAAGTCCGGCCACAGCACCGCAGGCAGACAGCAATCCGGAGCCGGAGCGAGTCACCGCCGTGCCAGTAGCATCGCCAGAGGCTGCAGCAGCAAAGGCTAGCCCGAGCTTGGATAACCCGAAAAAACCCGGTCTGTTTGCCCGTTTAAAGCAGGGACTGGCGAAAACCAGTCTGAATCTGGGGGCCGGTTTAGCCTCACTGTTCGTTGGCAAGAAAATTGATGACGAGCTGTACGAAGAGCTGGAAACGCAGTTACTGCTGGCTGACGTTGGTATGGATACGACTCAGAAGCTGATTAAGCAGTTAACCAGCCATGCTGATCGCAAGGCTCTGAAAGACGCCGGTTTGCTGTATGAGAAACTGCAGCAGGATATGGCCGAGTTGTTGCAGCACGTGGAGCAGCCGCTGCACCCCGTGGCCAGCAACGGCCCCTTTGTGATCCTGATGGTCGGGGTGAATGGTGTCGGTAAAACCACGACTATCGGTAAGATGGCACAGCAGTTTAAGCAGCAGGGCAAAACCGTGATGCTGGCGGCTGGCGATACCTTCCGGGCCGCCGCGGTGGAGCAGCTGCAGGTGTGGGGCGAACGTAATCAGATCCCGGTGATTGCCCAGCATACCGGCGCAGATAGCGCCTCAGTGATTTTTGATGCTTATCAGGCGGCCAAAGCCCGTAAAGTCGATGTGCTGATTGCTGATACCGCCGGCCGCTTACAAAATAAAGCACACCTGATGGAAGAGCTGAAAAAGATTGTCCGGGTATTGCAAAAGATTGAACCGGCGGCACCACACGAAGTGATGCTGACGCTGGATGCCGGCACCGGCCAGAATGCGTTGAGTCAGGCCAAACTCTTTAACGAAGCGGTCCCTCTGACCGGTATTAGTTTGACCAAGCTGGATGGTACCGCCAAAGGCGGGGTGATCTTTGCGATTGCCGATCAGTTTAAGGTGCCGATCCGTTTTATCGGGGTAGGGGAAGCCATCGATGACCTCCGGCAGTTCCAGGCCCAGGACTTTATCCGGGCGCTGTTTAACAAGGAATAACCGCTATGCTGCAGTTTGATCAGGTAAGTAAAAGCTATCCGGGTGGCTTTGTGGCACTGGAGCGGATTAACTTTCGTATCGCGAAAGGCGAAATGGTGTTTCTGACCGGCCACTCCGGCGCAGGTAAAAGTACTATCCTGAAACTGATCAGCATGATTGAACGCCCCAGCACTGGCCGGGTGATGATTAACAATATCGATCTTAGCCGCTTAAAACGCAGTCAAATTCCTTATGTCCGGCGCGATGTCGGCATTATTTACCAGAATCACCGGCTGCTAATGAACCATACCGTATTTGATAATGTGGCTTTGCCGCTGGTGATTGAAGGTTTTACCGGTAAGGAAATGGTAAAACGGGTGCACGCCGCGCTGGATAAGGTCGGTTTACTGGATAAGCAGCGCTGTCTACCACAGACCTTATCAGGCGGTGAGCAGCAGCGGGTTGGTATCGCCAGGGCCGTGGTTAATAAGCCGCCGTTACTACTGGCTGACGAGCCAACCGGTAACCTGGATCCGGAACTATCACGTGACATTATGCGGGTGTTTGAAGCCTTTAATCAGGTTGGCGTCTCGGTGCTGGTGGCAACCCATGATTTGGGACTGATCGCCCGGATGCGTTACCGCACCCTGACGTTAAAGCAGGGCCGGATGATTAATGACGGCCTGATGCCTGCTCCGGGGGTGTTATGAGTATTTTGTTCAGTAGTCGGGCCAGTGGCGCTAAAGCTAGCCGGGTCAATCCCATACAGCGTTTGGTGATGTTTTTTGTGCACCATATCCGTCAGGCGGTATTTAGTTTGGGGGAGCTTTGGCGTACCCCGGGTTCCTCACTGATGACGATAGCGGTACTGGGATTGAGTCTGACGCTGCCAACGACGCTGCACCTGCTGGTCAAGAATGTGCAGCAGATCAGTGGTGGCTTTGCCAAGGCTGCAGAAATCAATTTATTTATCCGTGATACTGCGACACCACAGCAAGTACAGAGCCTGAAAACCATTCTCGAAGCAGATAGCCAGATCGCCGGCGTACGGCATATCAGTAAAGAGGCGGCGATGGCAGAATTTCGCGAAGCGTCCGGCTTTGGCGCTGCGCTAAATTATCTGACCGACAACCCGCTGCCGGATGTGCTGGTGGTGCTACCGGTGCATACTGAGCCCGCAGCCGCCCGTCAGTTACAACAGCAGCTGGAAAAAGAGCGGATAGTCGAGTTTGCCAAGCTGGATCTGGAATGGCTGCAACGGCTGGATGCACTGGTGCTGCTGTTACAGCAAGCGGTGGTGGCCATTGGTCTGCTGTTACTCAGTGCCGTGTTACTGATTGTCAGCAATACCATCCGCTTATCAATTATTAATAAACGCGATGAAATTGAAGTGATGAAGCTGGTCGGCGCGACCGATGCTTTTATTCAGCGACCTTTTCTTTACACCGGGCTTTGGTTCGGCGTCTTTGGTGGGCTATTGGCCTTTCTGGTTACCGAAGCCTTACTCTGGTGGTTGCGCGGCGCCATTGCCAGTATCAGCAGCCTGTACCAGAGCGATTTTCAGTTACAGGCAATGAGTCTGCATGAGTTCGGCGGCTTGCTGTTACTGGCGATCCTACTCGGAGTAATGGGATCCTATCTGTCGGTACGCCGTCATTTACGGGCCATTGAGCCGTCTTGAGCCCGCTGCGGCTAAGCTGACAGCTGGTTATAAAAATTGCTTATCTTATAAAAACCAGATCTATAAAGAGTTGCAACTAGTATTAGCACTCTAAGTCAAAGAGTGCTAATATCAGCTCACTTAGTTCAACACAGGATAAGCAATACCATGACGAAATCAGCTTACATGCCCCTTACGGTAGCAGCCAGCGGTAGTCTGGAGGCTTACACCCATGCCGTCAGTACTATCCCGATGCTGAGCGCTGAAGAAGAGCGCGGTCTGGCCGAACGCTTGCAGCAAGACGGTGATTTAGAAGCTGCGCGCCAGTTGATTATGTCGCATCTGCGGTTTGTGGTGCATATCGCCCGCAGCTATGCCGGTTATGGCCTGCCAATCAGCGATTTAATTCAGGAAGGTAATATTGGCCTGATGAAAGCGGTAAAGCGCTTTGATCCGGCGGTCGGTGTGCGCCTGGTGTCTTTCGCCGTGCACTGGATTAAAGCCGAAATTCATGAATATGTGCTAAAAAACTGGCGCATCGTTAAAATTGCCACCACTAAGGCACAGCGCAAACTGTTCTTTAATCTGCGTAAGGCCAAAAAGCATCTGGGCTGGTTTAATCAGCAGGAAGTACAGCAGGTTGCTGAATCGCTGGGTGTGGCCGAGCACGAAGTGCGTGAAATGGAAGCCCGGATGAGCAACTATGATATGCCATTCGATGCGCCGGATGAAGACGATGAGCAGGCCTATACGGCGCCGGTATACTATCTGGAAGATAAAAGTTCTGATCTGGCGGCGCAGGTTGCCGATGATCAGTGGGACACTGCAGCAGTGGATCGGCTACAGGCGGCGATTCGCACCCTGGATGATCGCAGCCAGGATATCGTACGTGCCCGTTGGCTGGATAACCAGAAGCTGACCCTGCAGGAGCTGGCCGATCGCTATCAGGTCTCAGCTGAGCGGGTGCGGCAGCTGGAGAAAAATGCGATGAAAAAGCTGCAGCAGGCATTGCAGCACTAATAGTCAAAGCATACTGACAAAAAACGGCGCCGCAGCGCCGTTTTTGCTTATTCCCTTCGTCTTTCAAGATGCACGGGTGTTGGCTGCGTCCGTCCACTGGAGCGCCAGCCCGGCCCAATCACTTAGTAAAGCTAAGCTCATGGGGATGAACGAACTTGCCGCCTACGTGCATCTTGAAATCCATTGGGTATAATAAGCGGTGATTATTCTTCCTGTGGTGCGGCGATCGCCGGTGCGGTCACACCTGCCGCTATCACCTGATGTTCCTGTGGCAGTAACGCCGAGATCCCCACCAGCTCAATGCCTTCTGCCTGCAACTGCGGCAAGCGGTGTTTTAGAAAGCGATAGGTTTCCGGGTACGGATGACCAATCGCAATCGCGACCTGATGGCGGCGGGCAATTTGCAGTAATTGTTTAAACTGCCGCTCCAGCGCCGCTTCGCTTAACTCATTGTCTAAAAATACATGCCGCGACAGCAGCGTCACGCCATGCTGGCTGGCGTACTTTTTGGCGGTACTTTGTGGGGTGGTCAGGCTGTCGACAAAGAACAACCGGCGCTGCTGCAGGTACTCCATGGTCCAGTCCATTGGCTGCTCCAGCGCGGTAAACAGACTTCCCATATGGTTGTTAATGCCAATAGCGTATGGGATATCTGCCAGCGCCTGCTGCAGGGTATGATGAATTTGCTGGCGGCTCATATTGCGGGTCAGCGCGCCCGGCCCCAGCGCATTTTGCTGGCTGGCTTCCATCGGCATATGCAGCATCACATCTTTTTTCGCCTGAGCGGCTTGTCTGGCGGCTTGCCGGCCATAGGGAGTATGCGGCAGTACGGCATAGGTTAGCGCATGCGGCAGCTCAACCATCTTCAGATCGGCGCGTTGATAACCAATATCATCGATAATGATCGCAATCCGGGGGCTGGCCAGTAGCGGTAAACTCAGACAGCACAGGCTCAGACATAACAGACGCAGCAGTCGCACTAGGATTCCTTTTATTGCTCCGGTTTTCCGCTTGTCATGCGCAGCATACTGAAAAACCTGATATTAACCTCACCCATTCAGGTTATAGGACAGCCTTAGTCGGGTGCAAGTTTTTTATTGTGCGCCCAGCCAATTTAACGGGTTAACTGCTTCGCCTTTTTCCCGGATTTCAAAATACAACCCCGGGTCTGCCTGACCACCACTGGCGCCAACCTGAGCAATGGCATCACCGGCGCGCACATTGTCACCGGGCTGCTTCAGTAAACTCTGGTTATGGCCATACAGACTCATAAAGCCTTTACCGTGGTCAACCACAATCACCCAGCCATAGCCTTTTAGCCAGTCGGCGTAGATCACCCGGCCATCCGCGATGCTCTGCACATTAGCACCGCTTACCCCCTGGATCAGGATACCGCGTGAGGCCAGGCCACCTTGGCGGTTTTGCCCAAAGCGCTGCAATACCCGGCCACGCAGTGGCCAGGGATACTTGCCCCGACCTGCGGTCAGCCCTGACAGATCGCGATTACGCTCCGCCAGACGACGTAGTTCGTTGATGGTATTTTGCAGCGTGGTTTCGTTTTGCCGCAGATAACTAAGCTGATTACCCTGCTGCTTTAACAGCGCCTGCAATTCATTGACGGACGCCTGCTGGCTACCGCGGGCTTCGCTCAGTTGTTGCTGTTGTTGTTGCAGGGCACTGAGTTCGGTTTGTAACTGCTGCTGTTGATTGGCCAGTTGCTGTTTGACCTGATCCAGTTCACTGACGGTATGATTGATTTGAGCTAGCTGACGTAATCTGGCCTGATTAAAGTACTGATAATAGGTCAGCACCCGTTCCAGCTTGCCGGTATCCTGTTGGTTTAACAGCAAGCGCGAGTAATCGTGCTGACCCAGGCTGTAGGCACTTTTTAGTTGTTCAGCCAATAATTGCTGCTGCTCTGCCAGTTGTTGCTGCAATTGCTGTTGCTGCCGGTTCAGGTTAGCACTTTCCCGCTCCAGCCGTTGCTGGCGGCCCTGAGTGTCCCTGAGTTTACGAGCGGCTTCCGCCAGAGCTTTATCTGCGGCCTGCAACCGCTGCTCCGCCTGTTGCAACTGCCGGCGTTGTTGCCGGACTTGCTGCTCGGTTTGCTTGATTTGTTGCTGTAGCTGCTGTAATTCCCGCTCAGGCTGCGGCGTCTGCTGGGCAGACGCGGCCGTGGACAGCAGGCTGAGCCAGAAACAGCCTGCAAACAGGTAAGGCGAGCGCTTTGACATTAACGCAATTGCATCAGGACTTTGCCGGTCATCTCGGCGGGGATCGGCATACCCATCAGCTGCAGCATGGTCGGCGCGATATCGCTGAGGATGCCACCTTCCACTGCCGTAGCCGGGCGGCCGACATAGATCAGCGGCACAGGATCACTGGTATGGGCGGTATGGGCCTGGCCAGAATCCGGGTCCTGCATTTGTTCGGCATTACCGTGATCTGCGGTGATCAGGCACTCACCACCAACCTGTTGTAAGGCTGCAACCACCCGGCCAATACTACGGTCAACCGCTTCAACGGCCTTGACCGCAGCTGACATAATGCCGGTATGACCGACCATATCGCCATTCGGATAGTTACAGATAATCACATCAAACTTACCGCTGTGAATGGCGGCGACTAACTTGTCAGTCAGTTCTTCCGAGCTCATTTCCGGTTGCAGGTCATAGGTGGCGACCTGTGGTGACGGCACCAGGATCCGCTCTTCGCCGGCAAACAGCTCTTCGCGACCGCCACTGAAAAAGAAGGTCACATGCGCATATTTTTCGGTTTCGGAGATCCGCAGCTGGGTTTTCTGATGCTTAGCCAGCCATTCGCCCAGCACATTGTTCAGACTTTCCGGCGGATAAGCGCAGGGCGCCGCAATATCAGCAGCATATTCGGTCAGCATCACAAACTGGCTTAACTTCGGTTGCGCCTGGCGGACAAAGCCATTGAAATCAGCATCGACAAAGGCGCGGGTAAACTGACGGGCCCGGTCTGCGCGGAAATTCATAAAGATCAGCGCATCGCCGTCCTGCAAGTGGATAGGTTCGCCGGCAGCATTCAAAATGGCAGAGGCTTTGACAAACTCATCGTTCTCATCACGCTGATAGGCGGCTTGCAAGGCGTCACTGGCCGAGTTAAAGCGATACGCGGCCTGACCTTGCGTCAGCAGATTATAAGCTTGTTCTACCCGGTCCCAGCGTTTGTCACGGTCCATCGCGTAGTAACGGCCGATAATGGACGCGATCTGACCTTTACCACTTTGCGCAAAGTGCTGTTCAAACAGCGCCAGCGAGGCGGCGGCACTGCGAGGCGGGGTGTCGCGGCCATCCAAAAAGGCATGCAGATACACCTGGGTCGCGCCACGTTGCTCGGCCAGTTGCACCATTGCCAGTAAGTGTTCTTCATGGCTATGTACACCACCCGGTGACAGCAAGCCCATCAGATGCACGGCTTTGCCCTGACTAACTGCGGCATCTACCGCCTGCACCAGCACTGGATTCTGGTAAAAATCACCATCAGCGATGGCTTTGGTAATGCGGGTAAAGTCCTGATAGACCACCCGGCCCGAGCCAAGATTGACATGGCCAACCTCGGAGTTACCCATTTGCCCGTCAGGCAAACCGACATCCAGGCCAGAGCCGGAAATCAGGGTGTGTGGATACTGTTGCCATAAGGCATCCATGACTGGAGTGTTGGCCTGGGCGATCGCATTATGCTGTTGTTCCTCACGGTAGCCCCATCCATCCAGAATTAATAAAACCAGGGGTTTTTTCGGTGCGGACATAGCATCTCCCTTAACAGATTACAAAGGTGGCGGAATAATGCGCTTATCTTACCGTTTTTTTGCTTTTGCACCAGTGATGATTCGCCGTTAGCCGCCGGTACTAACCGGCTGAGCGGTTTTTTAGCTGTCGATTTTCGATAAAATCGGTATACTCAGCGCTGTTTTTAATCTCAACCAGAAGAAATTTTGCCCTATGGACCAAATGATCGAATTTGTTGGAAATCATCTGCTGCTCAGTATGATCTGGCTGGTGTTAGTGGTACTGATTATCGGTGGCTGGTTAAAGTCGAAATTGTCACCGGTGAAAGCGGTCAGCCCGACCGAACTGACGTTAAAAGTGAACCGTGAAAATGCCGTGCTACTGGATATTCGCAGTGAGGACGATTTCCGCAAGGGGCATATTACCGACGCCCGGAACGTTAAACAGGAGCAAATTGCTAATCTGCAGTTGTCTGGCCTTGAAAAGCAAAAAGATACGCCCATTATAGTAGTGTGTCAGATGGGTGTCAGTGCGCAAAAAGCCGCGGCAACCCTGTCTAAGCAAGGTTTTACTCAGGTTTCAGTGCTGCAGGGCGGTATGAATGCCTGGACCGGTGCCAGTTTGCCGGTTGTTAAAGCAAAGAGGTAAGCATGGCAGACGTTGTTATTTACACTAAAGCATATTGCCCCTACTGTGTCAGAGCGGTAGGCTTATTGCGTGAGAAGCAGGTGGCTTATCAGGAGATCCGCATCGATCTGCACCCTGAGCGCCGGGATGAGATGATTAGCCGGGCGAATGGCCGCACCACAGTGCCGCAGATCTTTATTGGTGAACAGCACATTGGTGGCTGTGACGATATGGTTGCTCTGGATAACCAGGGTAAACTCGATTCATTATTACAAGCATAACTAAACAGGATTTATCATGGCAGAACAACAAGCCAATGGCATCGCAGCAGAACAGGCTGCACAGGGTTTACAGTTTGCAATTCAACGCATCTTCGTAAAAGACATTTCTTTTGAAGCGCCAAATGCCCCTGCGATTTTCCGCAAAGAGTGGAAGCCGGAAGTTAAACTGGATTTAGATACCCGCAGCGAAAAGCTGGAAGACAATGTCTATCAGGTTATCCTGTCACTGACCGTGACCACTACTGTTGGTGAAGAAACTGCCTTCCTGTGTGAAGTACAACAAGCAGGTATTTTCTCTATCGGTGCTTTAGAAGAGCCGCAAATGGCGCATATGCTGGCGGCATTCTGTCCGAACATTCTGTTCCCGTACGCACGGGAAGCGGTGTCTAACCTGGTTAACCGTGGTACCTTCCCACAGCTGAATCTGGCACCGGTTAACTTTGACGCCTTATTTGCACAGTATCTGCAACAGCGTCAGGCCGAAACTCAGCAACTGAACGCTTAATGAGCAGCGCTTCTGCGATCACGGTATTAGGGGCAGGGTCTTACGGCACTGCCCTTGCCATTTGTCTGGCCCGCAATGGTAACCCTATTACGCTGTGGGGCCGCAATGCTGCCGAAATGGCGCAGATGCAGCAGCAACGGCTGAATCAGAAATACCTGCCGGATATTCCACTGCCGCCGACCCTGGAAGTGACAGCGGATTTGGCGCATGCCGTGCAACAAAGCCGCGATATCCTGGTAGTGGTGCCCAGCCACGCCTTTGCTGAAACCCTGCGACAGATTAAGCCTTTACTGGCTGCGGATGCCCGGGTTGCCTGGGCAACCAAAGGTCTGGAGCCGGAAACTGGTCGCTTATTGCAGGATGTCGCCCGTGAGATCCTCGGTGAGCAGGTCTCGCTGGCGGTACTGTCCGGGCCCACCTTTGCCAAAGAAATGGCTGCTGGTTTACCCACTGCTATCTCGTTATCTTCTGCCGATCCGGCTTTTATCAAACAGCTGTCTGATCTGCTACATTGTGCCCGTACTTTCCGCGTCTATACCAATAGCGACTTTATTGGTGTGCAACTTGGGGGCGCGGTGAAGAACGTGATCGCCATTGGTGCCGGCATGGCCGATGGTATTGGCTTCGGTGCTAATGCCCGCACAGCTCTGATCACCCGGGGGCTGGCTGAAATGTGTCGTCTTGGCTGTGCCATGGGCGCGCAAAAGGATACCTTTATGGGTATGGCCGGGCTGGGTGATCTGGTATTAACCTGTACCGATAACCAGTCACGTAACCGCCGCTTTGGCTTGCTGTTGGGGCAGGGCAAAGGGGTCGAAGAGGCGATGCAGGCGATCGGTCAGGTGGTGGAAGGTTTCCGTAACGCCAAAGAGGTGTTTAATCTGGCGCAGCGGGTTGGCGTTGAAATGCCGATCACTGAGCAGATCTATCAGGTGTTATATCAAGGGAAAAACGTCAAGCTGGCAGCCCAGGATCTACTGGGCCGCGAGCGTAAAGACGAGATCAGTTAGCCAGCTGCCGCTGATTATTCAGCAGCTGATTTTCTTTTAGTAATAGTTGTCCGATATCCTCAGCCGGCACCGCCCGGCTGAAGCGATGTCCTTGCTGACAGTCGCAGCCCATCACATGCAGCAGGTACGCCTGCATTTCAGTTTCGATATTGGTGGCAATCACATCCAACTGCAAATAGCCCGCTAATCGGATCAGGGTGGCGCAGATATTACGTTGTTGTTCCTGCTGCTCAATATAACGCACCAGCGAGGGTGCCAGTTTGACGCCGTGTAACGGAAATTGTCTTAGCTGATTCAGCGATGCTATACCATCACCGAAATTGTCGAGCAGGACCCGGAACCCCATGCGCTCCAGGCTGTGTAAGCGCTCACGCAGCCAGATAGTCGGGTGATTAAAAATCGCTTCCGGTAGCTCCAGCTCAAACAAACTGGCGCTCAGCTCAAACTCGCTGAGCGTATCCTGCATAAAACGGATGAAATCGGTTTGGGCAAACTGCTGGGCTGAAATATTCAGTGCCAGCCGGCCGCGCATCAGCGCGGTTTGTTGCCAATAACTAACTTGTTTACAGGCTTTGCGAAATACCAGCCGATCCAGATTGATAATCAGGCCGGTTTCCTCAACCAGCGGCAGAAAGGTCGGTGGTGGCAGCATGCCGCGACGCGGGCTGGGCCAGCGCAATAAGGCCTCGAAACCAGCGATTCGGTTACTGCTGATACTAAACTTGGGCTGATAAAACAGTTCAAACTCTCCCTGGGCTGCACTGCGGTACAGCTCGCTTTCCAGTGCCAGATAATCCGGTGCCTGCTGCTGGCTGCCACTGTCGGCAAAACAAAGAGCATGGTCCTGCTGCTGGCTGGCCAGTCGTAGTGCCCGCTCCGCACTGTTGATTAAGTTGGTCGCATCTTCACCATCATTTGGACTGCAGCTGATACCTATTGCTAACCTCAGATTAGCGTAAGCAGCATCAGGATCAGCTTGTCGGAAGCCAGCAATAATTTTATGTGCCAGCTGATTAAGCAGGATGGTACTGTTGGTTTGGCACAGATGCGGTGGCACCAGAATCGCAAAGCAGTCACTTTGATAGCGTGCCAGCACTAATTTATCGGATACCAGCAGTTGTAAACGTTTTGCCGCTTCGATGAGCTGAGACTCATCAGGGGTGGCATCCATAGTGGCGGTCGGGCTGGTCCTGAGCTGGACTAATAGCAGGGCGACACTGGGGTAATGTTCGTCACAGCTTAGGATTGCCTGCCGTAATTGTTCAGTAAACAACAGTTGGTTCGGAAGTAGGGTACTGTCATCACGTAACACTTGCTGTTGTTGCCGCGCACTCTGGCTACGTAGATGGGTGATATTCTGGCCGTACAACATATAGCGCGGTTCTTTACTGCTCTGCTGGCGCAAGGTATGGATACTTAGCTTGAAGGCCTCACAATGACGTTCGTTTTTAAGCCAGGCTTCGCCGTGCCAAAAGCCTTGCTGTCGCAGTTGCTGTTTCAGCGTAAGGTCCATTGCATGTTGGCCATCGGCATCGGCAAATAGCGGCAAACTGATACTGACACTGCTGTTATCCTGCTCTTTTAACAGGCTTTTTAACGAACTGCTGGCATTTCGTACTGCCAGATTGCGATCCAGAATAGCGATGGCACCCGGGGTCTCGGCCAGTAATTGCTGAAAATCCTGGCGCTGGGCATCCAGTGCGCGGCTGCGGCGTGTTAAACTAAGCCAGGTTAGGGCCAGCGCCAGGCTGAGTACACCAAGTGCCGCCAGCGTTAATAAGAAACTGCCTTCAATAACACTTTGTTCGGCGGCAGCGGGGAAAGACCAGCTCAGCAACAATAACCAAAGGCCCGGGGTGAGCAACAGCATGGGCACACATTCCTTGTTCAATTAATAACCACTGTTAAATATAGTTGCTTTGTTACCTACAGGACAAGAGCTAACACGAAATAAAAACCGGAGCTTAATGAATGTTACATCTGGCGCTATTTCAGCCACAAATCGCCCCCAATACCGGCAATATTATCCGTCTGGCCGCCAACAATGGCTGCCGCTTGCATATTATCGAGCCAATGGGTTTTGATTTTGAAGAAAAAAAGTTGCGGCGGGCCGGGCTGGATTACCATGATTTGGCCAATGTCAGCCGTTATCCGGATTATCCGCAGTTTTTAAGCGCCATGCAGGGGCGGCGGATTTTTGCGATCACTACCAAGGGGACGCGCTTTTATCATCAGGTTAGCTTTCAGCCGGACGATGTCTTGCTGTTTGGCTCGGAAACCAGTGGCTTACCGGACAGTGTACGCGATAGTCTGCCGGCAGAGCAGAAATTGCGGATCCCGATGCAGGCGGGCGCCCGCAGTCTGAATCTGTCGAACAGTGTGGCTATTGTCAGCTATGAGGCGTGGCGGCAGCTGGGATATCCGGGCGGACTTTAAAGGGCCCTTTCGCTGCCATGACTTAGTTGCTGTAAAAACTGATTAATGGCCGCCAGCACCTGTTGGCGGATCGCATCCTGCTCCATTAACAGCTCATGCCTGCCGCCATTCAGGCTATACAGCGCCTTGGGTAAAGCGGCGGGCAGTGCATCGAACCACTGCCGTTGTGCACCATTGGCCACCACCTTATCGGCACTGCCCTGTAGCAATAACAGCGGGGTCTGGCAATGTACTACATCCCGCCTGAGCTGGCGCATGGCCAGGATCGCCTGCACCAGCCACTGGCAACTGACACCGCCCAGTTGCAACTCTGGCTCACGCTGATAGCAATCGCGCAGCGCCTGATAGCGCGCCGGGCTGGAGGTTAAATCATTACCGGCAAAAGGCTTGGCCTGATAGGCTTGCTGGCCTGGGAAATAGCCAGCCTGAGCTGCTGGCTCAGCTCTGAGCTTGCGGCAATAAGCCAGCGCCAGGCCTTCAGCGACCCGGGTTGGCACAGGTCCGCTATGGATCCCCAACATCGGAGAGCAGAAGACCGCCGCATCAAAAAAACGCCACCAGCGCTGCCAGGGCTCAGCAGTGAGTAAACCCGCTGCGATGGCACAGCCCATAGAGTGGCCGAGCAGCAGATGCCGCTGATGGCCGCCAGGTTCAACGATTTGTTGTAAAAACTGTGCCAGATCCTGCTGATAATGCGCAAAGCTCTCGACATAACCGGGTTGCGGATCGGCCAGTAAGCGGCCAGAGCGGCCCTGACCGCGGTGATCGATGATATAAACACTGTAACCGGCGTTAACCAGTTCCAGCATCAATTCACTGTATTTAATCGCCGTTTCAATGCGGCCACTGCTGATCACCCAGGCCGTGCTGGCGGCGGGGTTACGATGATAGCTATAGGCCAGTGGCACATCGCCGCTACCGCTTAAAACGCCATGCTGCAGCTGCTGCCAGAATGGCAGCAAGCGGCTTTGCCAGTGCTCACTGAGGTCGGTTTCAGTGGCCAGTTGCTGAATATCGGGAAAAGCTTGAGTCATCGGCAGACAGGGTAACGGCTTGGTTCAGGTAAGGGGCAGTGTAACATTAATCTGCAAACCGCCACTACTGACATTGCTGGCGCTGACCTGCCCCTGATGCTGGCGGATGATCTGGGCCACAATAGCCAGCCCCAGACCAGTACCGCCGGTTTGGCTATCGCGGCTGTGGCTAACGCGGTAAAACGGCTGAAAAATTTGCTCCAGTTGGTCACTGGCCAAGCCCGGGCCCTGATCGCTGATACTCAGCTGTGCCTGAGTGTCATGCACCTTTATGGTGCAATTAATCTGGCTGCCGGACGGACTGTATTTCATCGCATTACGGACAATATTCTCCAGTGCCCGGCCCAGCAAACGGCTGTCGCCTTCCAGCCATAGCTGTTCGGGAGCCTGCAGCACCAGCTGTTGTTGTTTGGCATCGGCTTCCAGCTGATTAATACTCAGTACTTCCTCGGCCAGAGCGACCAAATCCAGCGGGTGGCGCTCCAGTTGATACTGGCCGGCGTCCAGCTTACTGAAGGTCAGTAATTCATCCAGCATGGCTTCCAGCCGTTCCAACTCGCTTTTTAAGCGCGGCAACTGCTGCAGATCCTGCTGGCGCTCACTCAGCGCTATTGCCAGTTGGGCTCTGGCCAGCGGCGAACGCAACTCATGCGAGATATCCCGCATCAGCCGCTGCTGATTATGTAGCAGGGCACTGATTTGTTCAGCCATGGTATTAAAGCTACGGCCCAGTTGCCCCAATTCATCCGGGCGTCTGGCCAGTCGCTGCACCCGGCTATCGAGTTTGCCGCTGGCAAATTGCAGGTTTTGTTGCACCAGCTCGCGCAGTGGCCGCGAGATTGAAATGGCCAGTGCAAAGCTGGCGGTCGCGGAGATCAGCACCAGCAGCAGGACCAGGAGCGGCTGTGACAGGCTGCTCAGGCGCCACCATGGCTGCGCCGGCCGTTGCCGTAGCTGATAAAGTGCCAGTTGTTGTTCACCTAGCTGCAACATAAAGGGGCCAGCCAGATGAGTATTATTGTGGCGTAGCAAGCGTGGCCGGTTCAGTTGATTTAGCTCAGCCAGCCAGCTTTGGTTAAAGTTACGCGGCAGCAGTGCCGGCGTCAGCAGCTGATTATCCGCCGTTTGCACCACCACCCAGCGCGCTTCGCCCAGCGCAGCCAGGTGCTGCAGCAGCTCAGCAGCGGATTGACTTTGCCGCAAGGGCTGTAGCTGTTGCTGCAGTTGCTGGATCACGCCGGGTGGTAGCCGCCGGATCTCGGTATCTTCCATTAGCTGGCGCGACAGCACTAAAGTTAAAGCCACGGTCAGCAGCAATACCAGCCAGAACCAGAGGAAGATCCGACCGGCCAGCGAGTTTAACGGGTTTAAGCGTTGCCAGTTCATGCGTTACCCTGCGTCAGAAATAAATAGCCACTGCCACGCAGGGTCTGGATTTTTTCGCTGTCGCTATGTTGCGCCAGCTTTTTGCGGATATTACTGATATGCATATCCAGACTGCGATCGTACTGCTGCAGCCGCCGCCCCAGCACCAGCCGGCTTAACTCATCCTTACTGACAATTTCGCCGGCGCGGCGCATCAGCTGCTCCAAAATCTGAAATTCGGTGGCGGTGAGCGTGACCGGCTGCTGATTACAACTGACCTGGCGATTCTGACTATTGAGTTTAACGGCATTCAGCTCCAACACGCTGGCTTGCTGCGGTGCGTCTTGTTGCAATAACTCGATCCGACGCAGAATGGCCTTGATCCGGGCTACCAGTTCGCGCGGATTAAAGGGCTTAGCCAGGTAGTCATCGGCTCCCAGCTCCAAACCGAGGATACGATCAATATCGTCACCGCGCGCCGTTAGCATCAGTACCGGGCAGTAGGGGCCCTGACGTAGCGCTTTCAGAACGGACAGGCCATCCAGTTTGGGTAACATCACATCCAGCAGGATCAGATCGCAGCCGGCGCTGGCGGCCTGTTGCAGGCCCTGCTCGCCGTCATGCACTGCCAGAAACTCGAAGCCATCTAATGCCAGATACTCTGCCACTAAGCGGGTCAGCTCAACATCGTCGTCAATCATCAGAATTTTCGGCATCTTATACCTCAAAGGTGATCACAATTGCAGTTTACGTGCTTGACTGGGCAATGTCAGGGCCTTTACAGAACCTTTACGCTGGCTTTGCGTTGCTTTGCAATAGCGGCGCTAAACTGAAAGCGTTAACCAAGCGGAGTGCAGATGATGAAAACGAATACCTTAATTTTGACCTTAAGTACTGTATTACTGTTAAGCAGCCCACTGGCGCTGGCGCATCCTGGCAAAGGCTGGCAGGGTGAGGGACAGCGGCATGAGCGAACTATGCTGCCATTAAAGCAATTGGATCTGAGTGCTGAACAGCGGGCACAAATCCAGAGTCTGATGCAGCAACATCGCGAAGCCCGGCAACAACAGCGTAATCCAGAAGCCATGCAACAGCTGCTGGACGCGCCACAGTTTGACGAGCTGGCGGCGCAACAACTGCTGGCACAGCGTGCAGAGCAGCGAGAGCAGCACCAGTTAGCGCGGTTAAAGTTACAGCATCAAATCCATCAGATTTTAACGCCGGAACAACGGCAGCAATTGGCAGAGCTGCGTAGCCAACGCCAAAGCGGCGAGGGCAAACCATGGCGTCAGCATTCGGGCGAGCGTAAAGAACGCAAAGCCCGGCAGCCGGCGAACGCGGGCTAAACGTCAACCCGCTCAGGCAGCTATTCTACCCCCAGCTCTTTCAGCTTGCGGGTTAACGTATTGCGGCCCCAACCCAGTTTACGGGCCGCTTCCTGTTTATGGCCGTGTGTATAACGCAGCGCCTGTTCCAGTACAATTTTCTCAAAGGCCGGTGCGGCTTCGTCCAGAATATTATCCTGACCCGCTGCCAGGCGCTCGCTAACCCAGGCTGCTAATAAACTTTGCCAATCGGTATGGCCCTCCGCGCTACTCAGCTTTGGCTGAGTTTTCGGTTGCTGCAGTAATTCCGGCGGTAAGTCCGCCACCACGATATGCTTGCCACTGGCCATCACGGTTAACCAGCGACAGGTATTTTCCAGTTGCCGCACATTGCCCGGCCAGTCAAGCCGGGTCAGCACCTGCTCAGCTTCCTTACTTAGCGTTTTGGCTTCCACATTCAGCTCGGTCGCCGCTTGTTGTAAAAAATGTCGTGCTAGTTTACCGATATCTTCGCGGCGATCTTTCAGGGACGGCAGATGAATACGGATCACATTTAAGCGGTGGAATAAGTCTTCCCGGAACTTGCCCTGCGCCGCCAGTTGCTCTAAATCCTGGTGGGTCGCGGCAATGATCCGCACATCGACGTTTACCGGTTGATGGCCTCCGACCCGGTAAAACTGGCCATCGGCCAGCACCCGCAGCAGCCGGGTTTGTACGTCCAGCGGCATATCGCCGATTTCATCCAGAAACAGGGTTCCGCCATCGGCCTGCTCAAAGCGGCCTTTACGGGCATTCTGGGCACCGGTAAAGGCGCCCTTTTCATGACCAAAGAGCTCAGACTCGATCAGATCCTTCGGGATTGCGGCCATATTCAGCGCGATAAAAGGCTGTTCATGCCGTGGACTGTGTTTATGCAGCGCCCGCGCCACCAGTTCTTTACCGGTGCCGGACTGGCCATTAATCAGCACACTGATACTGGAACGGGCCAGGCGGCCGATGGCTCGAAACACTTCCTGCATCGCCGGCGCTTCGCCAATAATTTCGGTACTGAGCAGCGGTGCTGCCGGCTGCTGTTTGGCGCGCCGGTTTTTGCTGTGCTCCAGCGCGCGGCTGATCAGGCTGACGGCATCGTTCACGTCAAAGGGTTTCGGCAGATACTCGAAGGCGCCCCGTTTAAAGGCGTTGACCGCACTGTCCAGATCCGAATGCGCCGTCATAATGATCACCGGCAGTTCCGGGCTCAGTTGCTGTAAACGGCTTAACAGTTCCATCCCATCGGTACCCGGCATCCGGATATCGGATACCACGACCGCCGGCTGTTCATATTCCAGCCGCTGTAACATCAGATCGGCTGAGGCAAAACTTTCGCAGTCAATGGCACTGCGGCTCAGCGCCTTTTCCAGTACCCAGCGAATAGAATTATCATCGTCAATGATCCAGACATCCTGTTTCATGGTGCTTCCTCATAGTCTGAAATTGGCAGATAAAGCATAAAGGCGGTGTGACCGGGCCAGCTTTCGCAGTCGATCCAGCCACGTTGTTGATGGATCAGGGTTTGCGCGATGGACAGACCAAGGCCGGTGCCGCCGGCTTTGCCGCTGACCATCGGATAGAATAGGGTATCGCGGATCTCCGCCGGGATCCCCGGCCCGTTATCAATGACTTTGATACAGGCGACCAGTTTGTATCTTTTGCCGTGCAGGGTGTGCTGCGACAGAATACGGCTTTGCAACGTAATATCGCCGCCGTCCTGCAATGCTTGCTGGGCATTACGCACGATATTCAGCAGCGCCTGCTGTAACAGCTCAGGGTCAAAGTAAAAATCCGGAATACTGGGATCATAGTCGCGGTGAAAGCGGATCGGCGCTGGATTATCAATTTGCGCCAGTTGCAGTACCTGCTCGGCCATCTGATGTAAATTGCTCAGGATACGCTGCGGTGGCCGGTACGGGCCCAGTAAGCGGTCCACCAGATTGCGCAAGCGGTCGGCCTGGGCAATGATTAGCTGGGTGTACTCTTTTTGTTCGTCATTCAGCGACTCTTCCAGCAATTGTGCCGCGCCACGCAGACCGCCGAGCGGGTTTTTAATTTCATGTGCCAGATTGCGTACCAGCTCGCGGGCAGCCAGATGCTGATGTTGTTGCAGATTTTCCATACTAATCTTGCGCTGCTGCTCGACTTGTCGCAGTTCCAGCAACAACTGCGGCTGTTCCTGCTCCAGCAGGGTTACCGCAATATCCAGCAGTAACAGGCGGCCGTCGATAGTCACCGCCTGTACATCGCCAACACTAAAGGATTGGCGGTGCAATAAAGCATTGTGTAAGTGGCTGGCTTTTAAATCCAGATGCTGGAATAAGGCCGGAAAATAATGTTGCGCCAGACGTTTTTCGCCCAGCCCTAATACCGCACAGCTGGCGGTATTGAAATAACAAATCTGTAACTGGCTATCCAACACCAGTACTGCAGTGGTGAGCTGCTCGGTCAAGCCCTGGCTGCTTGCGTGTGCTGTCATACCCCTCCTTTGCACCAAATTGGTGCTTATGAGCGGCAGTTTAGCCCGACTGAAGTCGGATTACACTGGCTTTGCACTAATTTGGTGAAATTACGCTGGCCCGATGCAAATAAAAGGTTGTGACAGGACTTACTGCAATTAGCTTGCCGTTTTGGTCGAGGAGTTCTAATTGAATAGTATGGGCGCCGCGGTCAACATCGCGTAGTACAAAGACGGCGCTGTTTTGTGGCTCGCCATAAGCCAGACCGTCGAATACCAGCCGCACTCTGAAGCCGCGTTGAAAACGCGGTGTGATCCGGCCTTCAATATAAACTGAGCCAGTGTTGTCGCGCACCGTACCTTGCTCTTCCGGCTGGATAATACTGACTTTAAAAGGTTCGGGTTCGGCGGGCTTTTTATCTGGCATCCGGGTATCCACCGGATCCATCAGATTGGGGCGCACAGTCAGGGTAATTTCTTCGGCACCGGGGGTTGGACTATCGGAGAAGATCACTACGCCATTGGCATCGCGGGTCACATAGATACGTTTTTCCTGAGCCGCTACGAAGCCGTGCAGCGCAAGTAAAGTTATCAGCAGTAGCAGTGTCCGCAGTTTCATGGTTACCATGCCTAAAATGTCATCCTGACGATCAGATTAACTTTAGCTGGAAAGCGTTAACTTTTCTACAAAAAAAAGCTCACCGGAGTGAGCTTTTTGTTTTAATACTAAGGAATTAGTAACGCTGGCTTGCCGCCATTTACTTAAACGCTGTAGTACAGTTCGAATTCCAGTGGATGTACTGCCATCGATACTTTGCGGGCTTCGGCGCGCTTGATAGCGATGTAAGCATCAATCATATCGTCTGACATTACGCCGCCCTTGGTGAAGATGGCGCGGTTCTTATCCAGCTCGTTCAGGGCCTCATCCAGCGAGGTAGCAACCTGTGGAATGTTAGCTGCTTCTTCTGCTGGCAGATCGTACAGATCTTTATCCATCGCATCGCCTGGGTGGATCTTATTCTGAATACCGTCAATACCGGCCATTAACTGGGCAGCAAAGGCCAGATATGGGTTAGCGGCCGGATCCGGGAAACGACACTCAATACGACGGGCTTTGGCGCTTGGTACCAGCGGGATCCGGATTGACGCAGAACGGTTACGGGCAGAGTAAGCCAGCATCACCGGGGCTTCAAAGTGCGGAACCAGACGCTTGTACGAGTTGGTTGACGGGTTAGTAAAGGCGTTCAGCGCTTTAGCGTGTTTGATAATACCGCCGATGTAGTACAGCGCCAGCTCAGATAAACCGGCATATTTATCACCAGCAAACAGGTTGACGCCGTCTTTAGCCAGTGACTGGTGACAGTGCATACCTGAACCGTTATCGCCAACCAGTGGTTTTGGCATAAAGGTAACAGTTTTGCCATACAGGTGTGCCACGTTATGGATCACATACTTTAACTGCTGAATTTCATCGGCTTTTTTGGTTAAGGTATTGAAACGGGTCGCGATTTCGTTCTGACCGGCAGTGGCGACTTCATGGTGGTGGGCTTCGACTACCTGACCCATTTCTTCCAGTACCATACACATGGCGCTACGGATGTCATGGCCTGAGTCTACCGGTGGTAACGGGAAGTAACCGCCTTTAACGCCCGGACGGTGGCCCTTGTTACCCTCTTCGTAAGCGGTACCTGAGTTCCAGGCGGCTTCAGTAGAGTTAATCTTAAAGAATGAGCCCGACATATTGGTTTCGAAACGAATATCGTCGAACATAAAGAATTCTGGTTCCGGGCCAAACAGCACGGTATCGGCAATACCGGTTGACTTCAGATAGTCTTCGGCACGTTTGGCGATAGAACGTGGATCGCGGTCATAACCTTGCATGGTGCTTGGTTCAATGACGTCGCAGGTGATATTCAGCGTGGTTTCTTCAAAAAACGGGTCCAGCACGGCAGTGGTTGGGTCCGGTAACAGGATCATGTCTGAGTCATTGATACCTTTCCAGCCCATGATAGAAGAACCATCAAACATCTTGCCGTCTTCAAAGGTGCTCTCTGAGATCTGGCTGACCGGTACCGTTACATGCTGCTCTTTACCTTTAGTATCGGTAAAACGCAGGTCAACAAATTTAACCTCGTTCTCTTTGATTAATTTCAGTACGTTTTCTACAGACATGTATTCCTCCAAGTGACCCATTTTGAGCAAATATCCGGTTGGTTGCCCTGTTAAATGCCAGATATATGCCAATATCTTAAGATGTTGTATTTAATCGGTTTAATTTGCAAGGCTGCTGCGCCAAGCCTTAGTGTTGCACCAACTTGGTGCGCAAGCGCTTCATAATGGTGCTAAAGCTAACCCGTTTCAGTGTAGTCAATTATCGGCGGCGAAAAGGGGCTGCCGAAAAAAAATACCGAAATGCTTGCAGGAGTTTTTTGTTTCGGCGCGAAAACAGAGTAGAATATGCGCCCTTTAGTTTTTATTTGCGTTCGCCTGGTGGTCATTCTGGTCATCTAGTGCCACACAGAGGATAGTTATTCATGAGCGTCACAGCGTCATCCATCGACAAGCTTCGTAATATTGCCATTATCGCCCACGTTGACCACGGTAAAACTACTATGGTTGATAAGCTGTTGCAGCAATCCGGTACCCTGGATTCGCGCGCCAAGCTGCAGGAGCGGATCATGGACTCCAATGCTCAGGAATCTGAGCGGGGTATTACCATCCTGGCAAAAAATACGTCTGTACGCTGGAATGGCTATCAGATCAATATCCTGGATACCCCTGGCCACGCCGACTTCGGTGGCGAGGTAGAGCGGGTACTCTCTATGGCAGACTCGGTATTACTGCTGGTTGATGCCGTTGAAGGCCCGATGCCACAAACCCGCTTTGTGACGCAAAAAGCCTTTGCCCACGGTTTAAAGCCAATCGTCGTTATCAACAAAGTTGATAAGCCGGGTGCACGGGTAAACTGGGTTATCGATCAGGTATTCGATCTGTTCGACAACCTGGGCGCCTCAGATGAGCAACTGGATTTCCCAATCGTGTATGCCTCAGGCTTAAACGGCTGGGCATCGTTAGAAGCCGATGTGAAGAAAGACGATATTACTGATCTGTTCGAAGCCATCGTGAAATACGTTGAGCCACCGAAAGTTGAGCTGGAAGGCGAAACTCAGGTGCAGGTATCGCAACTGGATTACTCCAGCTACTTAGGCATTATCGGTATCGGCCGGATTAAGCGTGGTACCTTAAAGCCAAACCAACAAGTGACTATTATTGGTGCTGATGGCAGCAAGCGTAACGGCAAGGTTGGTCAGGTATTCGGGTATTTAGGCTTAGAGCGGCATGAAACGCTGGAAGCCACCGCCGGTGATATCGTGGCCTTTACCGGTTTAGGCGAGCTGAAAATCTCTGATACCATCTGCGCCCCAAGTAAGGTTGAAGCTTTACCAGCGTTACAGGTCGATGAACCGACTGTTACCATGACCTTCCAGGTCAATACCTCGCCGTTTGCTGGTAAAGAAGGTAAGTTTGTCACCTCGCGCCAAATTCTGGAGCGCCTGAACAACGAGCTGAAGCATAACGTGGCACTGCGGGTAGAAGAGACCGAAGACGGCGATAAATTCCGTGTTTCAGGCCGCGGTGAACTGCACCTGGGCGTATTAATTGAAAATATGCGTCGCGAAGGCTTTGAATTAGCGGTATCACGGCCGGAAGTGATCATGAAAATGGTCGATGGCGTGAAGCAGGAACCTTTCGAAGTGGTCACCATCGACGTGGAAGAGCAGCATCAGGGCTCAATCATGGAAAAGATGGGTGAGCGTAAGGCCGAAATGACCGATATGCAACCGGATGGCAAAGGCCGGATCCGGATGGACTTCGTGATGCCAAGCCGCGGTTTAATCGGTTTCCGTACCGAGTTTATGACGCTGACTTCTGGCACCGGTTTGATGTACCACACCTTTGATCACTACGGTGACTTTAAAGGCGGTAACATCGGTCAGCGTAACAATGGCGTACTGATCTCTAACGCTACCGGTAAAGCGCTGGCTTATGCACTGTTTACGCTGCAGGAGCGTGGTCGCTTGTTTACCAGCCATGCTGACGAAGTGTACGAAGGTCAGATTATCGGTATTCATAGCCGCAGCAACGACCTGACCGTTAACTGTTTAAAAGGTAAGCAGCTGACTAACATCCGGGCTGCCGGCACCGACGAAGCCTTAACCCTGACGCCACCGATCAAGCTGACGCTGGAAAGCGCACTGGAATTTATCGATGACGACGAACTGGTTGAAGTGACGCCAAAATCGATCCGCATTCGCAAAAAGCACCTGACCGAGAACGAGCGTAAACGCGCCAGCCGTCAGTCAGAGTAAGCGCTTTGCTGTGACATAAAAAAGCCCCGCTTAAGCCTGTCTCTTGATCACAAGTCA
>NZ_LZEJ01000020.1:0-75429 GCF_001704375.1 Alishewanella sp. HH-ZS
ATCCTAATTGTCGCCGAACAGCCATCGGCGATATCGGGATAAGCACCTTTAGTATATGCCATGCCAGGTTTGCTGCAGAAAATGACGGGCTCTGAGCAATAAACCAAGCCCTCGAAGATTTAGCCTGACTTCGACTCCGGTATGCTTGCCGTACCGGAGTCGCCATCTGCGTTAGTGGGATATGCATCTTTAGTTGATATCGTGCCAGGTCTGTAGCAGGAAATGACGGGCGTTGAGCAATAAATCAAGCCGCGCAGATTGAGCCTGATCTCGACTCCGGTATGCTTGCCGTACCGGAGTCGCAACCTGCGATAGTAGAGTTGGCACTTTTCGTTGATGTGGAGCCTAGCTTGTGGCGGAGAAACGCCGCTTTGAGTTTGGAGCGGAAATTGCCCCCGCAACAGAATTTACATACGGAAGTCTGCGTTATACAGCATAACTGGACATATTTCTGGTTTTTTCTAATCCTGATTTAGATGCTATTGCCGGGATAAAGTAGAACTAATTCTTGTCATCTGTACGTTATTTGCGTACACTTTCTCTATGAAAAGTGTATTTGTCGAATCAACAATTTTTGAAAAGCACCGAGATGAATACCTCAGTGATGATGAGTACAGGCTCTTTCAAGCTGAATTAATGTTAAACCCACACTTGGGTGATGTGATTCAAGGTACTGGCGGTTTACGCAAAATTCGAGTTGCCAGCAAAGGTAAAGGAAAACGTGGTGGTTCACGGATTATCTATTACTTTCTCGATGAAAAAAGGCGTTTCTATTTGCTAACCATTTACGGCAAAAATGAAATGTCCGATTTAAATGCAATTCAAAGAAAACAATTAATGGCTTTTATGGAGGCGTGGCGCAATGAGCACTCGTGATTTATTTGCAGAGTTAAGCTCAGCTCTTGTTGAGGCTAAACAGCATTCAGAAGGTAAGCTGACCCTAAAAACACATCATGTGAATGATACGGGTGAATTGAATATCTCACCAGATGAAATCGTGAGCATTCGAGAGCAGTTTAATATGTCCCGTGGCGTCTTCGCAAGGTTACTTCATACGTCTTCACGCACATTAGAAAACTGGGAACAAGGTCGTAGTGTGCCAAATGGTCAAGCTGTTACCCTTTTAAAGTTAGTACAGCGTCATCCTGAAACGCTGTCATACATAGCCGAGCTATAACAAACGGCTGTTGTCGCTACTACGGGCTTGGGCTCCTGCTGATAACTAAAAGCTGACCTTTATGCCAACGTAGTGAAATGTCTGCAATTGGCACATACCAAAAAAATCGCGACTCTCTGTACGACCAAGCCTATACCAAGCCTCACTCCCCCCCAAAAGGCAGATGTGTATTAAGCGCTCCCCCACTCTGGCATTGCCGCATCACCCAATTTGCTGCAGTTTCCAATGGCCTTAAGGTTTCCTCGTCTGGCATAAGGCGAGTCTCAACTATCTCCCCATGCCTATCGACGGTAAGTGCTGTAGTAATATTGACCGAACCGCCGTTCGGCAAAGAAAAGGACGTATTTGCTGTGGCCACACCAGCAGTGGGCTGACCAAATACCCGCACATTCTGCTGACCTTGTAACAGAATAGGAACAATCTCACCCGAACTGGCACTAAAAGGCCCCACAATGATGGCGATGCGCCGAGCTGGATACGTCGGTTGCTCCGTTATCGCACTGTTAAGGTTATGACTTTCACCACGGTAGAAAATCTTGTTCTGCCACTTTTCAATTAACCGGGCTTCATCTTGTGCGCTCTTAAAGGAGCCCAGTAAGCCCTCCGTTAACAGCGGGCTCAGACCAACGAGGGTCGGCCACATATTACCGCCTCGATTATTTGAAAAATCCAGAATAATGCCGCAACGCGGTACCGATAATACACTGTTTAATTGCTCCCTCAGTGACCGGGTTACCGCCATAGCCTGCTGCGAAGTGCCCGACCAGGCGAGGATCCGGATGACTGGAATGCCAGCGACGGGCGTCCTGGTCTCAGACAATAGCTTCTCTGATTTCTGGTTCGAATTTTTTACGGTATCCGCAGTTTCACCTGTTGGCGGTATATAGCTGGAATGTCTGTCACCCAACGCTTCAAGGACAAAGCGGATCGCCGCCGGCTCTCCCCGACTTGTTAATAGCAGCTTAGCTTTAGTTTCAATCTGTGGCCAGTCGACCCGATCAGCATAGTAGCCATGCTGCTTTGCCAATTGCAGGGTAACGTCAAGGCTTGAACCCCGCTCAACAGCGGCCATTGTAAGTGAAGTGAACAAATAACAACAAACCAATAGCAGTCGCACTGTTGTCTCAAAATCAGTATTTAATTAAAAACTGATAAGTTAAACCATAAAAGGTCCCTCGTCTTTATTTAATGCGTTGTTAAATTTAAACGACGCGTCCAGACACGCTATCCAAAGCAAATTCAGTAGTTTTTTACCTGCTTTAAACTGCGGTCTGCTGCAAAACCACCAATTGCGCTATTATTGCCACTAACCACTGGGCTGGCAGCGGCCAGCAAAGCACACTAAGGAGTCTGGAATGCGGATACTAGGTTGCGTTTTATTGCTACTAACACTTACCGGCTGCAATAGAAATGAAGTAGGAGATGTGTCGTTGGGGCTCTTTACTACCAAAGATATCAAACTGGATGCCTTTACTGATCCTATCGTCAGCGGCGTAACCTGCCACGTATCCAGTATTGAGGCTAATCTGGATTTTTCAGATCCCTCTGACAGCGCCATCTCTTGCCGGCAAACCGGCCCCATTACCGCTGAGATGATTGCTAAAATCGATAAAAGCAAAAACGGTGAAGTGCTGTTCACTAAATCGAAAAGCGTATTTTTTAAAAGTATGAAAATCCGCCGCATCTACGATGCGCAGAATCAAACCCTGATGTATCTGTCTTACTCAACCAAGGAAACCTCGGGCAGCTTTAAGCATGGCCTGTCAACGGTACCACTGTGGGGGACAGAGGCTTATACCGCTTCGGGTGTTGCCCCTTAGGTTTGGTGTTCCTGTCACTATCGCAGCACCGACTCCGGTACGACAAGCATACCGGAGTCGTGATGCGGTGTAGCCTTGCGTTTGGTGTTTTTCTCACTATCGCAGGATCGACTCCGGTACGGCAAGCATACCGGAGTCGTGATGCGGTGTAGCCTTGCGTTTGGTGTTTTGACCCGACTCTGTTATAGCAAGCGTAGCGGAGTTGTGCTGATATTGGCGGCAAAAATCTTTTGGCGCTCACCTTGAAAGCGATTGCTGCTGTACCAATTTCAGCCAAACTGCGTAAGCTATCACGGAGATACCATGTCAAATATTGTTGAGTTATTAAACTGGCGCTATGCCACTAAGAAAATGAATGCTGCCGAGCAAGTGCCGGCAGATAAACTGGAGATTATCCTGGAGGCGATTCGCCTTAGCGCAAGCTCCAGCGGCCTGCAGCCCTATCAGGTGTTAGTTATAACGGATCCGGCAATCAAGCAGCAAATCCGTGCGGTGGCCTGGGATCAGTCACAGGTAACCGATTGCTCGCATTTGTTGGTATTTGCCGCCTGGGATAACTATACCGCTGAACGGATCAATATGATGTTTGATCTGGTTAATGAGCAGCGTGGCTTTAAAAACGAAGGCTGGGAAGCCTACCGGCAGAAACTGCTGGCGTACTATCCGCAGCGTCCGGCAGAGCAAAATTTTGAGCATGCTGCCCGTCAGGCTTATATTGGCCTGGGTTCAGCGCTGCTTGCTGCGGCAGAGCAGCAAGTCGATGCGACACCGATGGAAGGCTTTGAACCGGAAAAAGTGGACCAGATCCTTGGCTTGGCAGCCTCAGGTTTAAAATCGGTGCTGTTATTACCGCTGGGTTATCGCGCCGCCGAGGGTGACTGGCTGGTTAACCTGAAAAAGGTGCGACGCGCTAAAGACGAGTTTGTTTCCTACCGTTAATTTATCTATCACTATCGCAGGACCGACTCCGGTACGGCAAGCATACCGGAGTCGTGGTGCGGTGTAGTCTTAAGCTCAGTGTTCTTCTCACTATCGCAGCAGCGACTCCGGTACGGCTAGCGTACCGGAGTCGTGGTGCTGGGCTAGGTTTTTAGATAGCGGGCAAACCAATCCAGGGGGCGTTGCCAGGCCAGTTTGGTAGCGGCTGATGACAATTGACCGCGATGATGTGGTAGCTAGTGAGTCACACTACAGCTCGCTGTTGTCGCCTGAGCGGTAATTTGTTGCTCACTATCTATAATATTGGCATCGTCAGGCGCCAGCTGCCGCGCAGTTTGAATCAGTTCCAGCGCCTGCGCTTTGCAGCCCAGCTCGCTCAATACCAAAGCATAATTATTTAAATAGGCTGGTTGCTGTTTGGCCAGCGGCAGACCCTGAGCAAACCAGGTCGCAGCCTCGGCCGGTGCTAGTGCTAAAAAATGATTACCGAGTAAAAAATACGGTAGCCAGTAATCCGGCCACTGCTGGGTGGCGCTGATTAGCGCTGTTACACCAGCTGCAGTTTGCCGGGTTTGCAATAGATCCTGACAGGCTCGGGTATAAAGAAAGGGGTCGAGCAGCGCACTGGTGCGCCCGGGCGGCAACATCGCCAGTAGCCAATAGTTAGCTCTTTGCCAGGTGCGCTCAAAGGTAGTCAGCGGAAGCCGGTATTCGGCGGTGACACCGCTATGCAAAATCATCTCGCGCCGATCCAAATCATAGCCAATGACGACTGCGTAGTGCCATTGCGGCAACCAGCTAAGACCATTGTTTTGCAGCACAATTACCGGGATTTTCTCGTCAATTAGCTGCAGTAACAGGCTTAAACTGCCACGCTGTTCATAAGCGACAAAGCCCAGTTGGCGGCTGGCAGCGGCCATTTCAATTTGCAGGCTGCCCTGCAGCTCTGGCGTAAAGGTAAGACTGGCAATACTATCGGCGTTGTGCTCTACCCCATAATAGGCAGCCACTTCTGAGAGCGTGGTTGGGCCACAAAAATAGTCTTGCTGTGGATAAAAGGGCACTGCGCTCAGCAAGGCCTGACGGCTGATAGCCGGTGGCTCAGCCAGCAGTTGCCGGCTTTGCGGTGGGCTTTGACACCCTGATAACAGCAGCAGTAATAGCAAGAAGCCAGCCTTTAGGCTGGCCGCTGCGATTTGTGCCGACATTACCTGGAGCGGATAGGACGGATAAAGGGATAAACGTCGGTCAGACCCATAAGATCCAACACCGCCACAACCACCAGCACGGTGACGATAGTACCCACGACACCACCCGCCGGCATTTCATGTAACTGGCTATTCAGCGCTGCCAACTCCGCATCGGTCATATTGGCGATACGTTGCTCTGCGTCTTGCTGGCTAACACCCAGCTGCACCAGTTTTTGCTGCACTTCGGCCGTATCCAAAAACGACAATACCTGCTGCTTGTTGTAGTGGTGTTGCTGGCTGGCAAGCATTTGCTCAGAGCTGACCACACCTGCCGATACCTGACCCAAACCCAACGTCAGGCTGCTGGCGAGTAACGCCGCTGTAATTAGCTTATTTTGCATTTCGATATCCTTGTAGTTAATAACAGAATCTGCAACAGCAAAAACTAACATTACACTAAGCTGCTGAACGCTAACTGACTGAGATTAGACTAATTAAAACTAAGCTGCAAGGAAGGAGAACGGTCTTCGACAGCCACTGTGCCGAAGACCGGATAGCGCGCCTGGGCGCCTAAGGCTTACTTATCGTGATGCAAACGCATATGTGGGAACAGGATCACATCGCGGATCGAGGCCGCGTCGGCCAGCAACATCACTAAGCGGTCGATACCGATACCCTGACCTGCTGTTGGCGGTAAACCGTGCTCCAGCGCGGTAACAAAGTCTTCATCGTAGAACATGGCTTCATCATCACCAGCGTCTTTTTGCGCGACCTGCTCGCGGAAACGCTCGGCCTGATCTTCGGCATCGTTCAGCTCGCTAAAGCCGTTACCCAGCTCACGGCCACCGATAAAGAATTCAAAGCGGTCGGTGATCTCCGGGTTATCGTCGTTACGCCGCGCCAGCGGGGATACCTCAGCCGGGTACTCGGTAATAAAGGTCGGATGGCGCAGCTTGGTTTCTACCAGCTCGTCAAACACTTCCATTAAAATACGACCATGGCCATAGTTGGCTTTTACTTCAATGCCCAGCGATTTCGCCAGCTCAGCCACCGACTCACGGGTCGCCAACTGCTCTTTGGTAATTGACGGGTTGTAATGCAGGATCGACTCTGTCACCGACATCCGCGCAAACGGCTTACCAAAGTCAAACACCTCGCCCTGATACGGCACTTCAGTGCTGCCCAGTACGTCCAGCGCTAAGCCACGGAATAACTTTTCAGTTAA
Source organism: Alishewanella sp. HH-ZS (assembly GCF_001704375.1). Classification (NCBI taxonomy): domain Bacteria; kingdom Pseudomonadati; phylum Pseudomonadota; class Gammaproteobacteria; order Alteromonadales; family Alteromonadaceae; genus Alishewanella; species Alishewanella sp. HH-ZS. The sequence continues at coordinate 6,352 of NZ_LZEJ01000020.1, forward strand.
ATCCATTAAGTCGTTATAGTCGGCATAGGCCCAGTAGAATTCCAGCATAGTGAATTCCGGGTTATGCCGGGTCGACACGCCTTCGTTACGGAAGTTACGGTTTAACTCAAATACCTTCTCAAAACCGCCAACCACCAGCCGCTTTAAATACAGCTCAGGGGCAATACGCAGGAACATTTGCATATCCAGCGCATTATGGTGGGTTTCAAACGGCCGTGCCGAGGCACCGCCCGGAATGGCTTGCAGCATTGGCGTTTCGACTTCTAAAAAGCCATGCTCGTTAAAGAAACGGCGGATATAGGCCACAGTTTTGCTGCGTACCAAAAAGGTTTTGCGAGATTGCTCGTTTGAGATCAGATCCAGATAACGCTGGCGGTAACGCGCTTCGTTATCAGTTAAACCGTGGAATTTGTCTGGCAGTGGGCGCAGTGCTTTGGTTAATAAGCGGATTTCCGTCGCCCATACCGTCAGCTCACCGGTTTGGGTTTTAAATAAGTAACCCTTTACGCCAAGGATATCGCCCAGGTCCCATTTTTTAAACTGGTCGTTATACAGGCCTTCCGGCAGGCTGTCGCGCGCCACATACACCTGAAACTTGCCGCCCATATCCTGCAGCGTACAGAAGCTGGCTTTACCCATAATACGGCGGGTCATCATCCGGCCACCCAGGCTCACTTCTACCTTGTTGGCTTCCAGCTCTTCTTTGCTTAACGCATCGTACTTGGCATGAATTTCATCAGAGATATGCGCCCGGCGAAAATCATTCGGAAAGGCAATGCCCTGCTCGCGAATCGCCGCCAGCTTATGTTTTCGCTCAGCAATCAGTTTGTTAACATCCTGAATTTCTTCATGTTGGTTATGCTGTTCAGACATTTGTTGATTCCTGAGTGAGTTAAAAAATTACAAACCGGCTTTTAAGCTGGCTTCGATAAATTTGTCCAGATCGCCATCCAGCACCGACTGGGTATTGCGGGTTTCTACCCCGGTACGCAAGTCTTTAATGCGCGAGTCGTCCAGTACATAAGAGCGGATCTGGCTGCCCCAACCGATATCCGACTTGGTATCTTCCAGCGCCTGCTTTTCGGCATTTTGCTTTTGCCGCTCAAACTCGTACAGCTTGGCGCGCAGTTGCTTATAGGCATTGTCGCGGTTTTTATGTTGCGAGCGGTCATTTTGACACTGCACTACGATGTTGGTTGGTAAGTGGGTGATCCGCACCGCTGAATCGGTCCGGTTAACGTGCTGACCACCGGCACCTGAAGCGCGGTAGGTATCAATACGTAAGTCTGCCGGGTTAATTTCGATTTCGATATCGTCATCGATTTCCGGCGACACAAATACCGAGGCAAAAGACGTATGGCGGCGGTTACCGGAGTCAAACGGGCTCTTACGTACCAGGCGGTGTACGCCGGTTTCGGTGCGTAGCCAACCGTAGGCGTATTCGCCGGTAAATTTAATGGTACAGCCTTTAATGCCCGCAACGTCACCATCGGTCACTTCGTATAGCTCGGGTTTAAAGCCTTTATCTTCACCCCAACGCAGATACATCCGCATCAGCATGCTGGCCCAGTCTTGGGCTTCGGTACCGCCGGAGCCAGCCTGAATATCCAGATAACAGTCGTTCTGATCATGTTTGCCAGAGAACATGCGGCGGAATTCCAGCAGCGCCAGTTGTTTCTCCAGATCGGCCAGCTCAGCTTTGGCTTCTTCAAAGGTCGCTTCGTCTTCGGCTTCGATCGCCAGTTCCAGCAAGCCCTGCACATCTTCCAGGCCCTGGTCCAGCTTGTCGATAGTACCCACCACCTGCTCCAGCGCCGAGCGCTCTTTACCCAGCGCCTGGGCTTTGTCAGGAGTATTCCAGATAGCGGCGTCTTCTAACTCGCGCGAGACTTCTTCTAAGCGTTCTTTTTTGCCATCGTAGTCAAAGATACCCCCGAAGCACATTGGTGCGTTCAGTAACATCTTTGATGCTGTTATATACCGGATTCACTTCAAACATGGGATAAACCGACCTGTAGGACGATAAAAAAATTGGCGCGGATTATAACAAAAAAACTGCCGCTACGGGCAGTTTTTAACAGCAATCTTCAACCAGGGCTTGTTGAGGTTTGCTTACAGGCCTTCCATATACCGCACGATCAACTGCAAACTTTGTTGTTCGCGATATTCGTTAATATCCAGCTGATAGGCCAGCCGCACCCGCTGAATATTCACATTGGGCCAGGCTTTGTTATCGGCATTAAACCAGATCGCATCAACCAGCTTGCCGCCGGGGCCTTTAAGCAGCATTTTTAAATGCCGATCGGCCAGCATTTTCTGGCTTAGAACCTGAAACTCGCCATCAAACACCGGCTCCGGAAAGGCCTGGCCCCAGGGCCCGGCATTTTGCAGCAGCTGGGCAAAACTGAGCTCAAAACACTCCGCCTCCAGCTCGCCGTCGGTTAACACCATGGCGGTCAGTTGCTCCGCTGTCAGGTATTTTTTTGCCGTCAGGTTAAATACCAGCGCAAAGGTATCGAGCTTGTCTGCGCTAATCGTTAAACCAGCTGCCATCGCATGGCCGCCAAATTTTTTAATCAGCCCCGGATACTGGGTTGCCATCTCTTCCAGCACATCACGGATATGTAAGCCAGTAATTGAACGCGCCGAGCCTTTTAACTCGCCGTTATCCCCCTCGGCAAAAGCGATGGTTGGCCGGTGAAATTGCTCTTTAATACGGCCGGCCAGAATACCAATTACGCCCTGATGCCAGTCGTGCCGGTATAAACACAGGGTTTCCGGTAAATTGCTGCCATCAAAGGAGAGCTGGCTCAGCAGTGCCTGCGCTTCCTGCTGCATACTTTGCTCGATACTGCGCCGCTCGGCGTTCAGGTTATCCAGCTCGGCGGCATACTGGCGCGCTAAACCTAAGTTTGGCGCCAGTAAACAACTGATGCCAAGCGACATATCATCCAAACGGCCCGCGGCATTCAGTCGCGGCCCCAGTGCAAAGCCAAAATCACTGGCAGTCAGTTTGGCCGCATCCCGATTGGCGACATCAATCAGCGCCTGAATACCGGGCCGGCATTTACCGGCGCGAATGCGCATTAAGCCCTGATGTACCAGGATGCGGTTATTGGCATCCAGCGGCACCACATCGGCGACGGTACCCAGTGCTACCAGGTCGAGCAATTCCGCCACATTAGGCTCGGTTAGCCCCTGTGCAGCAAAATAACCCTGGTCACGTAAGGTCGCACGTAATGCAAGCAATAAATAAAACGCCACACCAACACCGGCCAGCGCCTTACTTGGGAAGTTACAGCCGGGCTGATTCGGGTTAACGATAGCATCGGCATCCGGCAGCGTATTGCCCGGTAAGTGATGGTCAGTAACCAGTACTTTGACACCGGCACGTTTTGCCAGTGCCACGCCTTCGATAGCGGAAATGCCGTTATCAACGGTAATAATCAGCTCAGCGCCCTGCGCTACGACAATTTCGGCCAGCTCCGGCGTTAAGCCGTAGCCGTATTCAAAGCGGTTCGGTACCAGATATTCCAGATACTTAAAGCCAAAGGCTTTTAAGCCACTCATCAGCACAGCAGTGCTGGTGGCGCCATCGGCGTCGAAGTCGCCAACAATCACAATACGTTGCTGGCTGGTCAGCGCCTGCACCAGTAGGGCGCTGGCGCGGTCGATATCTTTTAGTTGCGTAAAAGGCAATAACGCTGAAGCCTGACGTTGTAGCTCACTGGCACAGCTGACGCCACGGCTCAGATACAAACGGTGTAATACCGGGTGCAGTGCCGGATCCAGTGCACTTTCAGCTTGCGCCGGTAATGGCCGGCGGCTGATCTGTTTTAGCTGCAAAGCTTAGCCTCCGCTACTTAGCTGTTGCAGTAAGGCTGCGGCTGGCATATAGCCAGGGATAATATTGCCATCCGGCAGGATCATCGCCGGGGTACCATTAATGCCAAAGAACTGGCCCAGCGCATACTGGCTGGCCACCGGGTTCTGACACATGGCTTTGGCAACGGCCTTATCGGCTTTTGCATTGTCCATGGCAGCGTTTTTATTCTTCGCGCACCAGACATGTTGCATTTGCAAGCCGGTTTCGGAGCCGACACCGGCCCGCGGATAGGCCAGGTAGCGCACCGTAATGCCGGCATTATGGTAGTCTTTCATTTCCTGATGTAGCTTGCGGCAATAGCCACAGCTTGGATCGGTAAACACATGCACCACATACTTCTCTTTTGGTGCCTTATATTCAATAACCTGATCTTTTTGCTCCAGCAGTTTTTGCTGGATTAGCGGTGCCATCAGCTGATCTTTCAGGTTAGTCGGTACCCGCTGCCCACGCACCGTTTGCCATTGCTGCAGATCCAGCACATTACCGGCAATCAGATAGCGGCCATCTTCTGACATAAAAAACAGCCCCTGATCGGTCAGCACCTGAGCAACCCCCGGCATCGGCGACGCTTTGACTTCCTGCACATTTAGGCCAACTTCTGATAACGCCTGGCTGATTTTCTCATTGGCAACCGCCGTTAGTGGCAGCATGGCGGCAACAAGTACCGATAACAGGGTTTTAACTGACTTTTTCATAATGCTTCCCACTCCGCTAACCGCGCGGATGATGTTGTTGATGCAATTGCTGTAAGCGCGCCTGCGCGACATGGGTGTAAATTTGTGTGGTAGAGAGATCACTGTGCCCCAGCAACATCTGCACCACCCGTAAATCCGCACCGTGATTCAGCAAATGCGTGGCAAAGGCATGCCGAACCGTATGGGGCGACAAGGTAGCCCGGATACCGGCTACTTTCGCATAAAACTTAATCCGATGCCAGAAGGTTTGCCGTGTCATCAGCTGTTGCCGGCTACTGGGAAACACCACATCACTAAGCTGACTTTGCAGCGCCGGCCGTGCTTCTTTTAAATAGCGGCTAAGCCAGTACTGCGCTTCTTCGCCCATGGGCACTAAGCGCTCTTTGCGCCCTTTGCCGAGCACCCGCACTATGCCCTGCTGCAAATACAGTTGTTGCATCGATAGTGTCACCAGCTCGGTTACCCGGATGCCAGTGGCATATAACAGCTCCAACATGGCTTTATCGCGAAACTGGATCAGTTCACTGATATCCGGCGCGGCCAGCAGGGCTTCAACATCCTGCTCCGACAGCGTTTTCGGTAAGCTGCTACCAATTTTCGGGTTAATCAGCTCAGTGGTTGGGTCTTGCGCAAGCTGCTGTTGTTGCACCAGATAACGATAAAAACGGCGCAGGCTGCTTAGTAGCCGCGAAGTGCTGCGCGGGTTAAAACCCTCGTCATAGCGTTTCGCCAGATAGCGGTTAATCAGATCACTGCTCACTGCCGTAAGATGCGGTTGCCCCTGTTGCTGGCAAAAACGGGCGAAATGTTTCAGATCCGTGCCATAAGCACTTAGCGTATGCACGCTGGCGGCCTGCTCCAGTTCCAGTTGTTCCTGAAACTGTTGGATCAGGTGCAGATTTTCGGCGGACAGCGGTGGTGTTGGCATGGCACGTCTTTTTAAATTCAGTGCCGCTAGTGTAACGGAGGCCCCCCTTAGGGAACAAGGGTTCTGATCTGCCAGCGAGCGGCAGCTACCCCAGCTTGCTGATGGGCGCAAGGCACATATTATGCTAAACTGCCGCCCGTTTTTAGCTTGTCATAACACTCTCGATAAAAAAGGTCCGCCAGATGAAGATTGGCTTGTTTTACGGCTCAACCACCTGTTACACCGAAATGGTGGCAGAAAAAATCCAGGCGCTGATTGGCCCGGAATATGTGGCGCTGCATAACTTAAAAGATACGCCGTTAACTGCGATGGCCGACTATGACATCCTGATCCTCGGCTTGTCGACCTGGGACTTTGGTGAAATTCAGGAAGACTGGGAAGCGCACTGGCCCGAGATTAATCAGGTGGATCTGAGCGGTAAAACCATCGCGCTGTATGGCATGGGCGATCAGCTGGGCTATGCCGAATGGTTTCAGGATGCGCTCGGTATGCTGCATCATGAAATCGCCAAACAACAGGTAAAACGGGTTGGCTTTTGGCCAAACCAAGGCTACGACTTTATCGCCTCAAAAGCGGTCACACCGGATGGCGAGTGGTTTTATGGCTTGGCGCTGGATGACGAAAACCAATACGAGCAAACCGATGCGCGGCTGGCGCAGTGGGTAGAGCAGTTATTGCTGGAAATTGCCGATTCAGAAGTTTAGGTAAAATGCCTGCAGCAGTTGCCGGTACGCTGCAGAATAGCCGCCGCTGCTATCATGGATCAGCAGCTGACTGATCTCAGTGTCAAGTTCAGTGTCAGCTTTAACCCAGCTTTGTAAATAGCGACTCACCGGCTTGCCGGCCTTGCTTTGTACAGCGCAGCGAGCCCGACACTGCCAACCTTGCTCTAGCGCAGCTTGCGCAAAAGCCGCCTGACTGCTGGCCGGTAAAATTAAACAAAACTCTCCGCCAGGCGCCAAACATTGCGCCGCTTTCTTTAACAACGCCGCAAAGGGCAAGCTATCGGTATGCCTGGCCTGTTGCCGCGTGGCATCCTGACTTGGCAGCGCATGCTGAAAAAAAGGCGGGTTAGAAATAATTAAAGCATAACGCTCGGCGGTGCTATAGGTTAGAATATCGCCCTTTATCACGCGAATAGCGTCAGGCCACGGGCTTAATGCCACATTAGCGGCAGCCTGGGTAGCAGCGCGGGCATCCAGCTCCACTGCCGTGATCGGAATTTGGCCCCCGGTGCGCTGTGCCAGCATTAAACTTAAAATGCCACTGCCACAGCCAATATCCAGCATGGCGGGTGTCGTCTGTAACGCGGTGGGCAAAGTTGCCCAGGCGCCCAATAACAGCGCATCGGTGCCGACTTTCATCGCGCAGTGCTGATGGCCGATATAAAATTGTTTACACTGAAAACCTGCTGACATAAGCCCTCCGGCGCGGAGTGTAACGCGCCAGCCGCTAATGTCACAATATAACAGCTTAAGGAAATAACATGAGTTTTGCCGAGTTCCAACTGGATGACGCCTTAAATCAGGCGCTGGAAAGTGCCGGTTTTGATCAGCCTACCCAAATACAGCAACTGGCGATCCCGCCGGCGCTGGAAGGCCGTGATCTGTTAGCCAGTGCCCCCACCGGTACCGGCAAAACCCTGGCTTTTGTGTTACCGGCGATTCAGTATCTGCTGGATTTCCCGCGCCGCGATCCGGGCTTTGCCCGGGTACTGGTGATGACACCAACCCGCGAGCTGGCGTATCAGGTTTACGATACCTTTAAACAATTCAGCCAGTTCACCACGCTCAATGTCGGTTTGATCACCGGCGGTATCAATTACGGCAGCCATAAAGATACGCTGGAAAAGAACAACGATATTCTGGTTGCCACCCCGGGCCGCTTAATTGAATATCTGGATGCCGAGAGCTTTCAGGCCGATGAAGTAGAACTGCTGATCCTCGATGAAGCTGACCGCATGCTGGATATGGGCTTTATCGGTGAGATGAACCGTATTGTGCTGGAAGCGCGCCGTCGCCGCCAGACATTCCTGTTCTCTGCCACGCTGGAAGGCGCTTCGTTAGAGCGCTTTGCCGAAAAGGCACTCAAAGAGCCGGAGCATGTCGAAGCCAACCCATCGCGCAAAGAAAAAGCCAAAATTTTGCAGTGGTGCCATCTGGCCGATGATGCCAACCATAAGCTGGCGCTGCTCACCCATATTCTGAAGCAGCCCGACGTGAATAAAGCCATTGTGTTTGTCAAAACCCGCGAGCGCCTGGCAACGCTAACTGGTCAGCTGGAAACTGCCGGTATTAAATGCAGCTGGCTGCAGGGCGAAATGCCGCAGGATAAACGCTTGCAGGCGCTGGCACGTTTTACCAATAATCAGGTACGGATTTTGGTAGCTACCGACGTGGCCGCCCGCGGGCTGGATATCGACGATATCAGCCATGTGATTAACTATGATATGCCGCGCAGCGCCGATGTGTATGTGCACCGCATTGGCCGCACCGGCCGCGCTGGTAAAAAAGGTACCGCGATTTCGCTGGTCGAAGCCCATGATATGGCGGTGGTTGGCAAGGTTGAGCGTTATACCGAGCAGCCGCTAAAGCGCCGGGTTATCGACGAGCTGCGACCAAAACATAAAGAAGCCAAGGTCACCAAGAAAAAGAAAAAACCGGGCCGGGTTGCCGCGAAAAAGCTGGCACCGAAAGCCAAAAAGTAAGCTTTGTCACTTGCCATTATGCAGCCCGGCCGCGCCCTGCGCCGGGCTTCCCTTCGAAAAAACGCCTGATTTTCCGCCATAGCTGCTGCATTTATTCCAAAGTTATGCTACCAATAGGAATAAATTATTACTAATAAGCATGGTGCCGCTGATGGACAAACGACAATTTCTAAAACACAGTGCGCTGGCATTAAGCCTGCTTCCGCTTACCGCCTGCGCTGTACCGGCTGGCGCAGCCACGGCCAGGCCGCAAGCTACTGGCCGCATTCTGCCAAAACCGCTGCGCAGGGGCGATACCGTGGGCTTAATCGCCTCATCTGCTGCCGTCGCGGATCTTGAAGATCTGGTGATCGCGCGCGAAACCCTGCAAGCCCTGGGTTTTAAAGTAAAAAGCGGCCGCTTTTATAACGAACGCCGTGGCCATTTAGCCGGCAGAGATGAAGACCGCGCCGCGGATCTGAACGCGATGTTCGCCGATCCGGAGGTTAAAGCCGTGATCTGTGCCCGGGGTGGCTCTGGCGCAGCCCGAATTTTACCGCTGCTGGATTATCAGATGATCCGCCGTAATCCTAAGCCATTGCTCGGTTATTCCGATATCACCGCCCTGCATAATGCCTTGCTGGCACAGTGCGGTCTGGTCAGTTTTCATGGCCCGAATGGCATTGGCAGCTGGAATGCCTTTAATGTCGATCAGTTTGAGCGGCTGTTCTTTAACCAAGAGCTGATGCAATACCAGAACGAGCAGGATCTGAAAGGCGAGCTGGTGCAACGCGAAAACCGTACCCGGGTCATTACCGGCGGCAAAGCACAGGGCCAGCTGATTGGCGGCAATCTGACGGTATTAACGGCACTGGCTGGCACGCCTTATCTGCCGGATTTTCAGGATAAGATTTTATTCCTCGAAGATATTGAAGAGCAGCCATACCGTATCGACCGCATGATGAGCACCTTAAAGCTAATGGGCGCGCTGGATAAAATTAAAGGCTTTATTTTTGGCGACTGTAACCGCTGTACTCCGGGCAACGGCTGGGGCAGTTTAACCTTAGATGAAATCTTTGCGGACTTTATAAAACCGCTTGGTATTCCAGCTTACCGCGGCGCCATGATTGGCCATATTCCAAAGCAGTTTATTGTGCCGGTTGGCGCTATGGCAGAAATGGATGCCGACGCCGGTACCTTCCGCCTGCTGGAGCCAGTGTTTCAAAGCTAACCGGCGATGGCCTCAGCTTGAGCTGGTACTGCCTGACAGCACCAGCTCATAATGGTCACCGCCTTGCCCTGATACAGCTCCTGCTTGAGTACCTGCCAGCCCAGGCGTTGATAAAACGCTGCCTGATCTTCGGTAAATAAATACAGTTGCATCAGCCCCAGCTGCCGGGCTTCTGTCATCACTTGCTGCACCAGCCATTTGCCAAGCCCTTTACCTCTTACCGAAGGTGCCAGATAAATATTGGCCAGCCAGGGCGATAACTCACGATTGGTTTGCATATCGTGCAGTAACAGCGAGGCGGTGCCTACCACCTGATGTTCATACACCACCACCCAACTGATCGGCAATTGCTGTTCATTTAAACTGGCGGCCAGATCGGCAGCAAAGTCGGCTTCGGTTTTTTCCGGAAACAGCGCGCCTCACTCCAGATAATGCCAATGCGCCAGCTCAGGGATCAGCTCAGGCTGTTGCTTAAGCAGGATTAACTTAGTTTGATTCATATCGTTGATTACAGCGCGATTAACGTTCAGCTAGAGTCTTTAGTTTTTGTAAGGCGTTAGGCCAGGCTTGCTGCATAAAGTCTTCGTATACTGGCGCAATTTCCTGTTCAACCCGCAACTCGGTACTGTCACCGCGAGAGGTAAAATAGAAGTTTTCATAGGCTGGCGCCCAACTTGTTACTTCGGCACTATCCAAATCATCCTGGCCGGCATAAACAAAACCCAAATGGCTGACCGAGATAAACTCCAACGGCCGGTACTCGACAATCTTTGCCACCATACCATTGCCATTTGGATCCAGAAAGCGGATGGTTTCACCCTGCTGCCAGTGCCCCTGATAGTAAGAGCCTTCGCAGAAAGCCGCAATCCACTCGCGATAAAGCTGCGGGTCAAACATCCGTTGCCAAAGCTGCGCTACCGGCGCCTGGATCACAATACTATGCTGTATAACTTTGACGTTACGCATGGCCGAAAGCTTCCCATTGTTATTATTGTCAGCAGTAAAAGTAGCATACCGCTACCGGCATGGGAATCTAAGGGCAAGATTAACGGCGCAACCACAGAGTACTCTGCGAAACGGTAGGCTTACGCCCCCCGCTACTGCGCCTGACTCCGGTATGCTTGCCGTACCGGAGTCACAATCTGCGATCTGGAGCAAAAAACCAATGTTGTCGTTTTGCTGTTGCTGCTATGTGGAACGCGGATCTGCTTTGGGTGAAATAGCAGCAAGCCTTTGCAACAGCCCTCGCTACTGCACCTGACTCCGGTATGCTTGCCGTACCGGAGTCACACCTGCGATCTGGAGCAGAAAACCAATGTCGTCGTTTTACCGGTGCCGCACTATGGAACATGGATTTGGTTTAGAGGGATATGGCACCAAGCCTTTGCAACAGCCCTGGCTACTGCGCCTGACTCCGGTATGCTTGCCGTTAGGCTAGGTCTGATCGTAGTGACCACCAATAGCGAAGATATAAATAGCTTTTTCGTCGAACCGATATACCAAACGATCTTTCTGAGATAACCGTTTTGACCAGAGGCCGGAGAGATTATGCTTGAGTGGTTCTGGCTTTCCTAAACCTGCAGCGGGATTGTTTGAACGCAGCATTTCCCTCAGTAATTTGCACAATGCCTTGTGCAATTGTTTATCTTTCTCGCGCATAGCTTCATACGCTTCCCAAGTGTTGCCTTCAAAGACCAGTGATCTCATTCATTTGCTCTTCGGTCGGAATATAGCCTTTACCACTGTCGTGAGTTTCAAGGGACCTAGCAATCTGTTGCATCAGATTTTGGTTCTGCAGTATATAAAGCGTTTCTTGCTCGCGCTCCCAGTCATCGGCACTAATCACAACGAACGCATCTCCGGCCCTTCTTGTTACCTTGAGCGGTTCGTGTCTGTTAATCACTTCTTCTACAACGCTTTTCATGTTGTCTCTAAATTTGTTTACGCTTATCGTATCCATAACGGCACCTTGATGTACGGAGTTACCGTACAAGTATATGTCAAGAACCTTAACAAAACCAAGGATAGCGACAGCTTTTTCGTTTCGGCTTTGCCGCTACTGCGCCTGACTCCGGTATGCTTGCCGTACCGGAGTCACAACCTGCGATCTGGAGCAGAAAGATACTGTAGTCGTAAAAGCGGATATTGGAGCTGTAACGCCGTTATATCGATTAGTCCCAGCCTTTGGTGGGACGAGGCAGTGATAGTCGCAGATTACAAAAAGAATCACACCACCAGCATAGCAAAACCAATGAGATGGTTTATTAGCATGGCGAGCGAGCCAAATGAAATGCCAGAAGCTTTTGAACGTATGCTATTAGCTTTAAAACATCATTCAAAGTCAGGGCTTTATCACAGTTACGCAAGATTTCCTGATGAAACTCACGATAGCACTCCTTTGATTGGCTTGGCAAAAGGGTTACGAGCTATTTTTTCCGGTTGGAATGCGGTACCTGGGGCTGATGTTATGCCTATGTCAGCACTGACAACATTCTATGAGAATAAAACTAAGGAATTCGGCTATAAATTTCCTTTGTCAGTTCACCAATTTAATGTGTATGGACTAAAAGCTGCATATGAAGACAAACCAGCATGGGGAATTGAGATTTTAGCAAAAGGTACTGAGGCTTTTCCTGACTCTGAAATACTATGGGATAGTTTAGCTACGGCTTACAGTTTGAACAAAAACTTACCTGCTGCGCTCATTGCATCTGAGCGAGCACTAGACCTGGCTATTGCAAATGATTCAATTTTTATTGGTGAAATCAAGGCGCAGAATTCGGGCTTGAAAGCTGAAAAAATGAAAACAGATAAAAATTAACGTGCGGTGTGGTCCTTCTAACTAAGAAAGCTAACAATAGAATTTTATCGCTAGCAAAAAGCGCTGGTTGCGACGTGAACCTGCTGCGCGGTTTTCCGCGCTAAATTTGGGCGTTAGCCGGGATTGCCTCACTCGAAAAATGATACTATAGTGTCACTTTGCACTTAGGACAGGTTGAAATTATGAAAGTTGAGTTAGTTACGAATCTGAAGCGCCAAGCTACCAAGATTCTGGCAGAGCTGCAACTGTCGAAAGAGCCTGTATTGATTACGGAGCATGGTCAGCCATCTGCATACCTTGTTGATGTGCAGGATTATGAATTTATGCAGCGGCGGCTTGAGCTGCTTGAGGGGCTTTCTCGGGGAGAGCGTGCGGTACTTGAAGGAAGAACGTATAGCCAAAGTGAGGCCAAAGAAAAAATGAGTAAATGGCTGAAGTAATCTGGACAGAGCCAGCACTCCAGGAACTCGATGCCATTGCAGAGTATATTGCTTTGGACAATCCTGCTGCCGCAAGCCACCTGGTGAAGGCTGTTTTCGACAAGGTAGAGCGTTTGGCGAATTTCCCCAAATCCGGACGAATTCCTCCTGAACTCCCAGATTCGGTTTACAGGGAAGTAGTGGTTCCACCTTGTCGCATTTTTTATCGTGAGGATGAGCAGCGGGTTTTTGTGCTCTTTGTCATGCGAGAGGAACGACACCTTCGTGCATTTATGCTGGAACACAGCTAAAAATCCGCGTCATTCGTGGCCTAAGGCCACGGCGACGCACACAAGTTAGCCACTACTTCACTCCAATCCCAATATCGCAGGATGGACTCCGGTACGGCAAGCATACCGGAGTCCCAGATCGGGGTTGCATTGAGATTGGTGCTGCTATCACTATCGCAGGATGGACTCCGGTACGACTAGCGTACCGGAGTCCTAGGTTTGCGGTAGCGTTGAGATTGGCGCTGTTATTACTATCGCAGAATGGACTCCGGTACGGCGAGCATACCGGAGTCCCGGATCGGGGTAGCGTTGAGATTGGTGCTGTTATTACTATCGCAGGATGGACTCCGGTACGGCTAGCGTACCGGAGTCCTGGATAGGTGTAGCGCTTAATGGCGCTAGGATTTTGACAACGCCAAAATCATTCCCATTCGATGGTTGCTGGTGGCTTGCCTGAGATATCGTAGACTACGCGGCTAATACCATTAATCTCGTTAATAATCCGGTTTGACACCTTACCCAGTAACTCATACGGCAGGTGTGCCCAGTGTGCGGTCATAAAGTCGATGGTTTCTACTGCACGTAGCGAAATTACCCAGTCGTACTTACGGGCATCGCCCATTACACCCACTGATTTAACCGGCAGGAACACCGCGAACGCCTGGCTGACTTTATTGTACAGATCGGCTTTATGCAGCTCTTCGATAAAGATCGCATCGGCACGGCGCAGTAAGTCGCAGTATTCTTTTTTGATTTCGCCCAGTACCCGCACCCCTAAACCTGGTCCCGGGAACGGGTGACGGTATAGCATATCGTACGGTAAGCCCAGCTCTAAACCAACTTTGCGCACTTCGTCTTTAAACAGTTCGCGCAGTGGCTCGACTAAGCCCAGCTTCATATGCTCCGGCAAGCCGCCGACGTTATGGTGCGATTTAATCACATGGGCTTTACCGGTTGCTGAACCTGCGGATTCAATCACATCCGGATAGATAGTGCCCTGTGCCAGCCATTTGGCATTGCTCAGCTTTTGCGCTTGTTCGTCGAACACTTCAACAAAGACGCGGCCGATAATTTTCCGCTTCGCTTCAGGCTCATCCACGCCGGCTAAGGCCGACAGGAAACGCTGTTCGGCATCGACTTTGATAATATTTAAACCAAAGTGATCGCCAAACATATCCATGACCTGCTTGCCTTCGTTGAGGCGCAGCAGGCCGTTATCAACAAAGACACAGGTCAGGTTTTTACCGATAGCGCGGTGCAGCAGCATGGCAACCACAGAGCTGTCGACGCCACCGGATAAGCCCAGGATCACCTGATCATCACCGATTTGCTGTTTTAAGCGCACCACCGCATCTTCAATAATCGAAGCTGGCGTCCACAGCTTGTCACAGCCACAGATATCCACCACAAAATGCTCCAGCATCCGCAGCCCCTGGCGGGTATGGGTGACTTCCGGGTGGAACTGTACACCGTAGAACTGCCGCGCTTCGTCCGCCATGGCGGCATGCGGGCAGGTTGGGGTTTGGGCAATAGTGGTAAAACCGGCCGGGATCTGTACCACTTTATCGCCGTGGCTCATCCACACATCTAACAAGGCATTGCCGTTAGCGCCGATATGATCTTCAATTTTGGCGAACAGTTCATTTGGCGCCAGCACTTCAACCTGGGCATAACCAAACTCACGCTCCTCTGAGCCCTGTACCTTACCGCCCAGCTGTTCTGCCATGGTTTGCATACCGTAGCACACGCCCAGTACCGGCACGCCCGCTTCAAACACATAAGCCGGTGCCCGTGGTGAGCCGGCTTCGGTAACGCTTTCCGGGCCGCCGGATAAGATAATACCGGTTGGATTAAAATCGCGGATTTGGGCTTCGGTCACATCCCAGGCCCACAGCTCGCAGTAAACGCCGATTTCGCGCACCCGGCGGGCAATCAGCTGGGTATATTGCGAACCAAAGTCGAGGATCAGAATACGATGATGATGAATATTTTTGTTCATAGTAACCTTGTATGCTCAGGCGGCTGGCTTGCGCCAGCCGGATTCGGGTATTGGCTTAACGAAAACGCCAAGCTAACCTAAACGCTAAATTTACCTAACCGCCAACTTAACCCAAACGGTAGTTCGGTGCTTCTTTGGTGATCTGCACATCATGCACATGCGATTCGCCCATGCCGGCGGCTGTCACTTTGACAAAGCTGGGCTTGGTACGCAGGGTATCGATATCCGGTGAACCGGTTAAGCCCATCGCAGAGCGCAGGCCACCCATTTGCTGATGGATAATGGTTTCAATCGGGCCTTTGTAGGCAACACGGCCTTCGATGCCTTCCGGTACCAGTTTTTCCGCGTTGTTGCTGCCCTGGAAATAGCGGTCAGAGGAACCGTTACGCTGCGCCATCGCACCTAAGGAGCCCATACCGCGGTAAGATTTGTAGTAGCGGCCCTGATAGAGTTCAACTTCGCCCGGCGCTTCTTCAGTACCGGCAAACATCGAGCCCACCATTACACAGTTAGCACCGGCCACTAAGGCTTTGGCAATGTCACCGGAGAAACGGATACCGCCATCGGCGATAATGCAAACGTTGGTGCCTTTTACCCCTTCTACTGCATCAGAAATGGCCGTAATTTGCGGTACACCACAGCCGGTAACAATACGGGTGGTACAGATTGAACCCGGGCCGATACCCACTTTAACCGCATTGGCACCGGCTTCGGCCAGCGCCTTCGCGCCTTCTGCCGTTGCCACATTACCGGCAACAATTTGCAAATCCGGATACTGGGCGCGGGTTTGTTTAACGCGGTCAATGACACCTTGCGAGTGGCCATGTGAGGTATCAATCAGCAGGATATCAACACCGGCCTCTACCAGGGCGGCGATGCGCTCGTCAGTGCCAGGGCCGACGCCCACTGCCGCACCGACCCGTAGCCGGCCTAATTCATCTTTACAGGCATTTGGCTTACTGGCGGCTTTGTAGTAGTCACGCACGGTGATCAAGCCTTTCAGTTTAAAGTGATCATCCACCACCAGTACCTTCTCGATACGGTGTTGGTGCATCAGCTTCAGCGCCTGTTCGCGTGGGGCATTTTCGTTTACGGTAACCAGACGCTCACGCGGCGTCATTACCTCGGTCACTTTCGCCTGCAGATTGGCTTCAAAGCTCATATCCCGGCCGGTAACGATACCGACTAATTCACCCTGTTTATCCAGTACCGGAAAGCCGGAGAAACCATGCTGCTGCGCCAGTGCCTGCACTTCGCGTACCGTCATCTCAGCAGAGGCCGTTACCGGATCAGATACCACACCGCTTTCGTACTTTTTCACTTTGCGTACGTTGGCAGCCTGCTCTTCAATGGTCATATTTTTATGAATAAAACCGATACCGCCTTCCTGCGCCAGCGCAATGGCCAGCCGGGCTTCGGTAACCGTATCCATAGAAGCAGATACCATTGGGATATTCAGCGTGATTGAGGCGGTAAGTTTAGTGCGTAAATCCGCAGTGTGGGGTAAAACACTAGAGTCTGCCGGTACTAATAACACGTCGTCAAAAGTAAGGGCTTCTTTGATGATCCTGAGCATTGCAACAATCTCGCTTTCTGGGTGAAATGATAGGGAATGTTGCGGTGCAATTTTAGCGCAAAGCGGGCTTTAGGACAAAGGCTTTTTTTCTTTTTGTCAGGTAGCCCCACTCTGGGTACACTAGGGGCCTGATTGCTCAACCGAATAACGCTATGCAAAACCCGGATATTTATACGGTATCACGCCTGAATTCTGAAGTACGACTGACGCTGGAGCTGCAGTTTCAGCAGCTATGGCTGGTTGGCGAAGTGTCAAACTTTGTCGCAGCCGCCTCCGGCCATTGGTATTTTAGCCTCAAAGATCAGGCGGCACAGGTTAAGGTAGCGATGTTTAAGCAAGCCAACCGCTATGCCACTGTCAGGCCGCAAAATGGTCAGCAAGTGCTGATCCGGGCCCGAATTAGTGTCTATGAGCCGCGTGGTGAATATCAGTTGCTGGCCGAATTTATTGAACCGGCCGGTGCTGGCCTGTTAAAACAACAGTTTGAGCAACTTAAAGCCAAACTGGCAGCCGAGGGCTTATTTGCCCCTGAACGCAAACAGCCGTTACCCGCCAATCCGCGGCGTGTAGGGGTGATTACCTCGCCTACCGGTGCTGCCGTTCGCGATATTATTACCGTGCTGGCGCGCCGGGCGCCGGGCATTGAGCTGATTATTTATCCTTGTCAGGTGCAGGGGGAAACCGCCGCCGCTCAGCTTCGAAATATGCTCAGCACCGCGATAAGACGCAACGAAGTCGATGTGCTGATTATCGGCCGCGGCGGCGGCTCGATTGAAGATCTCTGGTGTTTTAATGATGAAGCCCTGGCCCGTGCCGTGGCAGAGTGTCCGATCCCGATTGTCAGTGCGGTGGGCCACGAAATTGATTTTGCGCTAACCGATTTTGTCGCCGATGTGCGGGCCGCCACGCCCTCAGCCGCGGCAGAGCTGGTATCACCGGACCAAAGCCAGTATCTGGTGGCGTTAACACAGCTGCAGCAACGCCTTAGCCGCGCCATGCGCCGGCAACTGGCACAGCAGCAACCACGTTTAATGCAACTGCAACAACGGCTGCAGCAACTGCATCCACAGCGGCGGCTGGAGCAACAGCAGCAGCGGCTGGATGAATTGCAGCTACGTTTGCAACGGCGGATGCAGCAACACCTGCAAACCGCGCGGCGGCAACACAGTTATTTACAACAAAGCCTGCAGCACTTATCGCCGGCCAAAGCCATTAAGCAACAGCAACTGCAGTTACAGCAGCTGGCAAAACGTCTGCAGCAGGCGCAACAGCAACAGTTAAAATACAGCAGTCAGCAACTGGCCCGACTCAGTGCCCAGCTGCATACCGTTAGCCCACTGGCGACGCTGGCACGGGGTTATAGCATCAGTTTTGACAGCCAGCAGCAGGCGCTGACCAGTAGCGCGCACCTTAAGGTTGGCGATGCCATAAGTACCCGACTGGCGCGAGGGAGCTTTAGCGCAGTGGTGACACAGGTGGTAAAAGACTGAGCGAGCGGCGGCGGGTGTAAACCGGCCATGGTAACTATTTAAGAGGACACTGCATGACCACCCTGAAAATTGATCTGGTTTCTGATATCGCCTGCCCCTGGTGCGCCGTTGGCTATGCCCGCTTAGAGCGTGCGCTGGCCAGCCTGCCTGAACTTAAGATTGAACTGGAATGGCATGCCTTTGAGCTCAACCCGGATAAAAACGCGCCGCAAGAGCCGATCCTGCCAGCGCTAAGCCGTAAATACGGTAAATCCGAAGCCGAGATGCGGCAAAGTCAGGCTTACATTATGGAAGTGGCGGCAGAGCTTGGCTTAAATTTCAGCAAAATGCAGCAGCGCTTTACCTGCAATACCTTTGATGCACACCGGCTGGTGAAATGGGCAGAGTCGCAAGGCCAGGCGACAGCAATGAAAATGGCCTTATTCACCGCCTATTTTGGTGAGGCTGCCGATGTCTCCAGGCATCAGGTGCTGCTCGACTGTGTGGCTAAACTGGGGTTAGATGTGACAACGGCAGCGCAAATTCTGGCCTCAGATGCCCACAGCGAGCAGGTACAACAGGATATCGCCCGCTATCAGCATGCTGGCATTTCTTCCGTGCCGGCCTTTATTATCAATAATAAATACCTGATTTCCGGCGCCCAGGAGCCGCAACAACTGGCGGCAGCGCTGCGGCAGATCGCCGCTCAGGTAAGCTAGTATGCATCTGCCGACAGTTATCACGCTGGCGTTAACCACCAATTTAACTGTCGGTCTTTATCTTTATTTGCTGTACCGCCGCAAACCCAAGGATCGCTGTTTTAAGCTTTGGGCCTATTCGTGCGGCAGTTTTGTGTTGGGCTCGGCGTTAGTTGTGCTTCGGCCCTACCCGCTACCGTCTTGGCTTAGCTTCTTTATTGCCGATAGCCTGTTACTGTTGGCACCGGTTTATATACTCGCTGGCTTAGTGCAATTTTCCCGTTTCCGCTACACCAGAAAACGCCGCCAACAAGCAATTTGGCTGCTTACTCTGGCGCTGTTGCTGTTGTTACTCAGTTATCAGCATCCCGGCTTGCTTAGCCTGGTCGCCGCGACCTCGATCGGCATCACATTCTGCCTATGTGCGGGTTTGCTGCAAAAATCAGTGATCTCCGAACCGACTTTTACCCGTACCCTGCAATGCGTCTTTGTTAGCCATGCGATTGTGATGTTTATCCAGGCCACGCTGGTGCTGATTAATTGGCAGCAACTGAATCTGCATGGCTTGCCGGAGGCGTCAATTTACACCTTACTTAGCCATATTCTGCTGACAACGCTAACTGCTTTACTGCTGCCCTGGTTAAGCTTTTTAAAGTTGGAACGCAAACTGACGCTAAAATCGCAACGCGATGGTTTAACCCGGCTGGCCAACCGCGAGCATTTTTTCTATCAACTTGAGCGTTACTGGCGACAGTATCCGACAACCCCCGCTGCCGTTATGATGATCGATATCGATTTTTTTAAGCGTATTAATGATACTTTTGGTCATGCGGTGGGAGACAAGGCCATTGCAGCGGTTGCCAGGCTGTTGTCAAAGCAATTACGCAGCAACGATATTATTGGCAGGATTGGCGGTGAGGAATATGCCGCGCTACTTATTGATATCGATGAACAAACGGCGTTAAAAGTCGGGCAGCGCTTATGCCAACAAGTGGCACAACAACTGGTATGGCTTGACGAGGATCAGGTTAACCTGACCATCAGTATTGGTATGGTGCATGTTATCCCCGTGCAACATGATCGCAACGAGGCATTTAAACTAGCCGACAAAGCACTCTATGCCAGTAAGCAAGCCGGCAGAAACACGGCCACACTCGCACACTTTACCCCCTGCACCTTTGTCAAAAGATTATGACTATGGTTGCTATAAGTTGTGGCTACTGCTGTAACATTGCCGTTATTTCAAGTGATTTTGCGGCAGCTGTGGTTGTCCCAGGATCGCAACAATCAAAATAAAATCAGCTTCCTTTGTGAAATATGCTACATGTTTTCCAACTGGGAAATAGTAACCATCTGGGTAAATATCGGCACAATTTAACCCCAAATCGGGATTATCGGCCAGCATTTGCAAAGCGGTTAGTAGGGTTGCTTTGTATTTTTGCCATTGAGCGGCAGAATAGTTTTCAACGGTATAGGTTTTGATGCCCTGCAGATGCGCTTGGGCTAAGCTGCTGAGCTTATAACGCATAGGCTGCCTGAAAGTTTTTATAACGCACGAAGAAAGGTTTCGCCATCGACAGCTTTGCCTTGCGCCAGATCGTCTTGTGCAGCTTTAAAACAATGCTTAAGGTAATCTGCTTTCATCAGCTCAAGGGCTTCGAAGTCCCGGATAGACATAACGACAACGGTATCTTTGCTGTTTTTGCTGATCTTTATTGGCTCGCGCTGCGCGTTAAGCAGTAACTCACCGAAGTTTCTTTTGGCGTCATTAGCGGTTAAGGTTTGCATGGCAAAGAACCCGATTAGAAAACACAACCAAAGTATAGCAAATAACACGGAACAGGCTAAATAATCAAATCGTGCGATCTGCATTTACTCTACTTGAGCCTGCTAATGCAGCATTGTAACCATCTCAATCATGAGCGCTATGTCATATAACACCATTGCCTTAAACCAACAACGCCAACCCTTAGATCATCTGAATACGGTATGGCTGTTCGGTTATGGTTCTTTAATCTATAAAGCGGATTTTCCCTATCTCGCTTGCCGGCCGGCCTGTATTTATGGCTGGCAGCGCCGCTTCTGGCAAGGTTCGCACGATCACCGTGGTACGCCAGAGGCACCGGGCCGGGTTGTTACCCTGGTGAAAGCGGCCGCTAAGCGCTGTGTTGGTATGGCGTATCAGGTAACACCGGATACCTTTGCCCATTTAGATCAACGGGAGAAAAACGGCTATCTGCGCTTTTTTACCGAACTACACTGGCTGGATAACGCAGGTCCCCACTCCACAGCGGATAGCTCAGGCATCGAGCAAGGCGTGGTCTATATTGCCAATCCGGATAATGCCGCCTATTTGGGGCCGGCACCGGAAGCGGTGATTGCCCGGCAAATCGCCAAAAGCCATGGCCCAAGCGGCGCCAATAGCGAGTATTTGCTACAGCTGGCACAGGCACTGCGCCAGCTTAACGAACAGGATGAACATGTGTTTAAGCTGGAGCAGCTGCTGTTAGACTTACGGCAGCAACCAAGGGTTTAAAGCTCAGTCCCGCTGAGCGTCAACGCACCTAGCCAGGGCTCGGCAAAACGGCCATAGCGCACCTGAGCCTGAAAGCGGATTTTCTGTTGACGATTGGTATCCCGTGGCAAGTGTTGCGCATAAGGCTTGGCCACATATAACGACTCCACCGCCAAGCGGTTTACCAGCACCTCGGGCTGTTTTGGTGTTTTATCGTCCTGACACCAGGTATAGCTAAGCTGAATATCTGCCGGCACTATCAATAGCTGACCGGCCGTAGGCCCGCTATGTTTTGCCAGTGCTTGCTGTAATAAGTTGCGGTCGGCGGCCGCATCAATCACAAACAGCCGGGTTGCCTCCTCGCGGGCAACCCGCCATTGCTCTTCAGCACGTTGTTGCTGCTCCTGCCGGCGTTTTGCTGCTTCCTGCAGCCTGTCCTGTACCATGCTGGTATTTAACTCAGCAGCCGCTTCTGCTGCCAGCCGTTGCTGTAACGCAGCATAATATTGTTCTGCTTGTCTCAGGTAATCCTGATAACTCTGACCATTAAACTCCAGCAGTACCCAACCTGAGCGCTGTTGCCGCTGATAGCCATCCGCGCAGCTACCGAAATGAAAACTGGCAAACTGCGGCTGCTGCAACCTTAGGATACGTTGTTGCTGCCGAGACAAATATTGCCATTCATCCTCGCTTGGCATTGGCCCGGGTGTGGTCCAGATCAGATTAAAGCGTAATGATGAATCTTCTTTAGCCATACCCCAGTGGTATGGCAAGCCAAGCTCCCGCTCACTCAGCGTCAGCTCAGCCACAACCACACTGCGGTTTAGCCAGACTTTGCTAAGGATAAAGGCGTTGACGCCCAGTATGGTTATCACAGCCAACAGTAACAGCTTTTTTGCCCCTGGCTTAGACATGGGCCACCTCATCTGGCTTGGCTGCGGTTTGTACCGCCAGGCGTAACCGGTTAAAGATTAACAGTGCCAGAATGGCCGTCAGCCCCAACAGGAAAAAGAACAGGTACTTCGGTAACCAGTCCCACCACCAGTCAAAAAACTTGGTATACAGGAACAACGCGAAGAACACATTACCGGTGAGCATTAACTTTGCGGCCTGTTGCCGGATACCGTACAGCACCAGCAAGGCGCTGCAGACAAAACCCAGCACCTGATACAGCCCTTCAATGACGCTATGCGACCAGGGTAAATAACTGACACTACCCCAGTTCGCCAGGATCAGTATCGCGATAAAGAACACTACCGCCGCGAGGATCTGATAGATGGCAGCAAAACCATCGTAGCGCTGCTGCTTAAATTTAAGGGGTAATAAAAAGAATAACAGACTGGTTAACAGAAAATGTTCCGGATATTCGCCGGTCGACACCCAGTAACTGCCCATCCAGCTGCCAAAGCGGGCGCCAAGAAAAATATAACTGCAGAGCATACCCACAGCTAACAGTAACCGCAGGTTTAGTAAATACGCCAGCGTAAAGGCATAGAGCGCAAAGACGGCAAAGGCATTCGGCGATGCCGGTAAATTAAAAATACTGCCCAGCATGACGATATTCAGCACCCAGGCGGCGAAGGACACCAGAGCTGCCAGCTTGGCATAGTAACCGCTGGCATCGATACGCATGAGCCAGACCACCAGACCCAGGCTTAACAGCGGCGCACTGATTAAAAGTCCGACCTGGGCTGCGGTACCAAAGAAACCCCAATACTGATAGAACAGAAAAAACAAACTGGCAGCCAGCGCCAGTGCACCTAAGAAAGAAACGATTTGCATACCCAGCGAAAGATGCCGGGCCTTAATATTCAGATCGATATTCAGGCTATGCTGAAACTGCTGTAACAACGCATCGTGATAGTCGCGCACCTTGCCGGCCTGCAGCTCGGGCGGTAATAAGCCTTGTTCGGCCAGCAGTTGTTGCTCGGCGCGAAACGCCAGAATTTGGTCGACACGCTCTTGTGCCTGGGTTTTATTCAGCGGGGGTGAGCTACTCAATGCATCTGTCCCTGTTAGCGATGGCCGGGCAAAATTGCCACTGTTGCGTCCTTGCAGCATAGGCGAACTGTTGCCGGATGCAACAGTTCGCCACGACTTTACTCTAGCACCACATCAATAAAATACTTCACTTCACCGTCAACCGTTTCCCGTACTAAACCGTGCACGTCGGTTTCAAAGCCCGGGAACTCGCTGTTAAAGGCGCGGGTGAATTTCAGATAGTTGATAATGGTTTTATTAAAGCGCTCGCCTGGTACCATCAGTGGGATCCCAGGTGGATAAGGCGTTACCAGCATAGCAGTAACCCGGCCTTCGATATCATCAATCGACACCCGTTCAATTTCACGGTGTGCCATCTTGGCCCAGGCATCGGCTGGCGTCATCGCGGTTTCGATATTCGACAGATACATCTCAGTCGTGACCTTAGCCACATCGTACTTACGGTACATATTGTGGATGCGCTGACACAGATCACGCAGGCCAACTTTCTCATAGCGCGGGTTCTTGGCGGCGAATTCCGGCATCACCCGCCACATCGGCAGGTTCTGGTCATAGTCGTCTTTAAACTGCTGCAGCTCGGTCACCATCGAGTTCCAGCGCCCCTTGGTAATACCGATAGTAAACATAATAAAGAACGAATAGAGGCCGGTTTTCTCAATAATAATACCGTGTTCGGCCAGGTACTTGCTGACGATAGCGGCCGGAATACCGGTTTCATCAAACTGACCATGCAGGTTCATGCCCGGCGTAATGATGGTGGCCTTGATCGGATCCAGCATATTAAAGCCCGATTCAATCTCGCCAAAGCCGTGCCAGCTGTCCTGCGCGTGCAGCACCCACTTCTCGCGGTTACCGATGCCCTCTTCCGGCAAACGATCCGGGCCCCAGACTTTAAACCACCAGTCATCCTCACCAAACTCGGCATCCACTTTGCGCATGGCACGGCGAAAATCGATCGCTTCCAGTAAGCTCTCTTCTACCAGCGCCGTACCACCCGGTGGCTCCATCATCGCTGCGGCTACGTCACAGCTGGCAATAATTGCATATTGCGGGCTGGTAGAGCTGTGCATCAGGTAAGACTCGTTAAAGCGATGGGTATCTAAGCTGCGCTTTTCGGCATTTTGCACCAGAATTTGTGATGCCTGCGATAAACCGGCCAGCAGTTTATGCGTCGACTGGGTAGCAAACACCAGCGTATCTTCTGACCGCGGCCGATCTTTACCGATGGCATGCATATTGTGGTAGAACTCGTGGAAGCTGGCATGTGGCAGCCAGGCTTCATCAAAATGCAGCGTATCGATGGTCGAGCCCAGCTCCTGCTTAATCTCTTCCACGTTATACAGAATACCGTCATAGGTACTCTGGGTAATAGTTAGAATGCGTGGCTTTTTATTTTTCGCATTGCGGGCAAAGGGATTAGCCTCAATCTTCTTTGCAATGGCTTCGGGCGAGAACTCACTTTTCGGGATCGGCCCGATAATGCCGTAATGGTTGCGGGTCGGCATTAAAAATACCGGGATCGCACCGGTCATAATAATCGAGTGCAGAATGGATTTATGACAGTTACGGTCAACCACTACGATATCACCCGGCGCCACCACGGAGTGCCAGACCATCTTATTCGAGGTGGAGGTACCGTTGGTGACAAAGAACAGGTGATCGGCATTAAAGATCCGCGCCGCATTGGCTTCGCTCTCTGCTACCGGGCCAGTATGGTCCAACAGCTGCCCCAGCTCATCCACCGAGTTACAGACATCGGCGCGCAGCATATTCTCACCAAAGAACTGGTGGAACATTTGCCCCACCGGGCTCTTTAAAAAGGCCACGCCACCGGAGTGTCCCGGGCAGTGCCAGGAGTAAGAGCTATCCTGGGCATAATCCATCAGCGCAGTAAAAAACGGTGGCGCTAATGCATCCAGATATTTACGCGCTTCGCGGATAATATGCCGTGCCACAAACTCCGGCGTGTCTTCAAACATATGAATAAAGCCGTGCAGTTCACGCAAAATATCGTTCGGGATATGCCGGCTGGTGCGGGTTTCGCCATACAGGAAGATTGGAATATCGGCATTGCGTTTGCGCACTTCCTTCACAAAGGCGCGTAGCTCAGCCAGTGCCACATTCACTTCCTGCTCACTGCCGCTGCCAAACTCTTCATCATCAATCGACAAAATAAAACACGAGGCCCGGCTGGCTTGCTGGGCAAAGGCGGTCAGATCGACATAGCTGGTGTAGCCTATGACTTCAAAGCCATGGCTGCCGATGGCTTCTGCCAGATCACGGATCCCTGAGCCAGAGATATTTTCAGAGCGGAAGTCTTCATCTATTACAATGACCGGAAAACGAAATTTCATCGGGTGATCCTTAGTTCTTCTGTGCCAGTTTTTGCCGCGCTTTTAACAGCCGCTCACGCTTATACTTCTGCAGAGCCGTTTCCGTATTTTTCTTGGTTGGCGTAAAGGGGTTTTCGCCTTCGCGGAATTCGATACGAATTGGCGTACCCATCATCTGCAACGCCTTGCGATAATAGTTCATCAGATAGCGCTTGTAGGAATCCGGCAGATCTTTTACCTGGTTACCGTGAATCACGATAATAGGCGGGTTATAACCACCGGCATGGGCATACTTTAACTTCACCCGCCGTCCGGCAACCATTGGTGGCTGGTGATCTTCCTGCGCCATTTTCATAATCCGCGTCAGCAGCGAGGTACTGACCCGCTTGGTGGCAGAATCAAACGCCTCTTCCACCGACTCAAACAGATTGCCGACACCCGAACCATGCAAGGCCGAGATAAAGTGCAGCCGGGCAAAGTCGATAAAGCCCAGGCGACGGTCCAGCTCACGTTTAATTTCATCTTTCACGCTGTCGTTCAGGCCATCCCATTTATTGACCGCCAACACTAAGGAACGACCGGCATTAAGCACAAAGCCGAGGATGCTTAAATCCTGATCGGAAATGCCCTGCCGCGCATCCAGCACTAATACCACCACATTGGCATCTTCAATCGCCTGCAGGGTTTTCACCACGGAGAATTTTTCTACCATATCATCGATCTTGCCGCGACGACGTACGCCAGCAGTATCAATCAAGGTGTAGTTGCGGTCATTGCGCTGCATCGGAATATAAATCGAATCGCGGGTGGTGCCGGGCATATCATAGACCACGACCCGCTCTTCACCGAGGATGCGGTTGGTCAGCGTCGATTTGCCGACATTAGGCCGGCCCACAATCGCCAGTTTAATATGCTCGGAACGCAAGCGCGCCGCTTCGGCCTCGGCCTCTTCCTCCGTCATCTCTTTAAAATCGGCCGATTCTGCAAACTCAGCGTCTTCATCGGCTTCGCCCTCAACTGCCGCGGGCAGTTGCTGCTGTAAGAACGGCAGTAACGCCAGTTGCAGTAACGAGGTGACACCGCGACCGTGCGCCGCCGCAATTGGATAGACCTCACCCATACCCAAACTATAAAAATCTGCTATTGCGGTGTCGGCATCCAGGCCATCGGTTTTATTGGCGACCAGAAATACCGGCTTTTCGACTTTACGAATATGCGCCGCGATAGCCGTATCACCAACAGTGGCACCGGCACGGGCGTCAACCATAAACAGCACCACATCCGCTTCGGCAATGGCTTTTAATGACTGCTCAGCCATCTCCACTTCGATGCCTTGCTCATTGCCATCGATACCACCGGTATCGACCACGATAAACTCCATGCCTTCAAACTTTACCGAACCGTATTTACGATCGCGGGTCAGCCCCGGAAAATCCGCCACCAGGGCATCCCGGGTACGGGTCAGGCGGTTAAATAACGTCGATTTGCCAACATTGGCGCGCCCTACCAGGGCCACTACAGGTAACATGGTGTCAACCTCAAAAAATAACAAAACAGGCCTGACTCAGGCCTGTTTTCAGTTTAAAAGCGCAACCCGCCTGTTTTAAGGCGTTTGCAGTACGGTCAGCTCGCCATCGCGGGTACTGATCACCAGCACCTCGTTATTGCTGACCGGCTCACGGAAAAAGCCGGAGCTGTCAAAACTCTGCCTGGCAACAAAATCACCGCTGTTACGATCCAGCCAATGTAAGTTACCTTTATTGTCACCCACCACCAGGTAGTCTTTGTACACGGCCGGTCCGGTCAGGAAATGGCGGTGTAAACCGGTTTGGCTCCACAGCTCAGTACCATTGCGCCGATCGATGGCATAGATCCGTCCGACTGAGTCCACCAGATACAACACTGTGCCTTGCACTGTCATATTGCGGAAACTGGCGTAATCACGCTTCCACAGTTGCTGGCCACTGCGCAGTTCCAGCGCATGCAATTCACCATTAAAGGCGATGGTATAGATGGTTCCCGCGACCACTATCGGCTTGGCATCGACATCGACCAGCCGTGACAGATCGGTACTGCCTTTGGGCGTAGCAATATTTTCTTCCCAGGCCTGAAAGCCGCGATCGACAACTAACACACCAACCCGACCACTGGCCGTACCATAGACCACGCCACCGCTTTCAATCACCGGCTCACCTGTACCACGCAGCGTCAGTGGCGGCTGCTCGTTCTCGAAAATCCAGCGCTGTTCACCATTGTCTGAGCTTAGACCAACCAAGGCGCCAGTGCCTAATTTTGCGACCACAAAGCCATCACCGACGGCAGGGCTAACCAGCACCTCTCCCGGAACCTGTACCCGCCAGCTTAACTGACCTGTTTCGGCATTCAGTGCAACGACTTCGCCATTTTCGGTACCAAAATAGATATTACCGAAGCCCTGGCTAATGCCACCGGCAATGCGGGCATTGTCGGACGAGAAACGCTGACGTAGCTTCTGGATTGTCGATAGGGTGTCGTCTTTACGCAGGTCATAGGTCCAGAGCCGTTTGCCTGAGCTCAGCTCAAACGCCATCACCATACCTTCGCGGCTGGCCATATAGACCCGATCAGCATGAATTAGTGGCCTTAAGCCTGATTCATAATGCGCTACGCCCTTACCAACCTGAGCACTCCAGACTTTTTTCGGACTGATCTGATTTTGTACTTCTGGTAATACCAGCTTCTCTTTACTGGAGCAGGCAGCCAGCGTTAGGGTCATCAATACGACCGCGGCCTGTTTAACTGAAAATCTCATGCCGGCCCCTTAATTCGTCACAGCAACGTGCGCCAGCTCATCCAGCTTAATTTGTACCAACTGCGTATTTTGCGGTGCTTTGCTCAGTGCCAGCTGGTAAGCCGCTTTAGCGGCAGCCAAATCGCCACTTTGCTGCAGAATATCGCCTTTTAACTCGGCTTGTTGTGCAGCAAAGCTTTCCGGTACCGGCTGATTAACGGTGACCAGAGCAGCCGCCAGATCACCGATTTCACGCTGTACCCGGGCTAACCGTAACTGGGCAATGGCTTTTACCCCAGCGTCTTTAGTTTGTTGTTGCACCCAGCTCAGCTGTTGTACAGCCAGGGCTAAATCCCCTTTATTGACCGCTTCTCTGGCGGTCAGTAAGGCGGCGAAAATAGCATAATTGTTGGAGCCCTGAGCGGTAATAAAGCTTTGCGCCTGAGCGATCCATTCGTCGTCGCCGCCCTGCTGTTGCACTAGCTGGCTATAACTGCTGGATAAGGCTTCTGCACTGGCACGTTGCTCCGCCTGATAATAGCGCCAGCCATAGAGGGTGGCTAAGCCAATAACGACGCCGCCGACAATGGCTTTGCCGTACTCATTCCAAAAGCGTTTAATGGCCTCAACCTGTTGTTCTTCGCTATTATAAATTTCCACCTAACTACTCCGTATACTTTCAGGCCAGCTGCTGAGCGAGCTCGCTCAGCTTTAGCGTTTGTTGTGGCTTCTCTTCGCGCAACCATTTAATGGTAATTTCCTGCCGCGCCAGTTCTTCTTCGCCTAAAATCAGCGCTATGGCTGCGCCTGACTTATCTGCTTTTTTAAATTGTTTTTTCAGGTTACCGCCACCGCAGTGCAAGATAACACGTTTTGCCGGTAACTCGCTACGCAGCCTTTCGGCAACACTTATGGCGGCAAGTTCCGCAGTTTCCCCCACTGCCAGCAGATAAATATCCGCTTGCGCCGGTAAATCCGGTGCCAGGTTTAAACTTTGCAATAACAGGATTAAGCGTTCCAGCCCCATCGCAAAGCCAACCGCAGGGGTCGCCTTGCCACCGAGCTGCTCAACCAAACCATCATAACGACCACCGGCACAGACGGTGCCCTGGGCACCAAGCTCAGTGGTGACCCACTCAAATACGGTTTTGTTGTAATAATCCAGGCCGCGCACCAGTCGTGGATTAATCACAAACTCAATACCCGCTGCGGTTAAACGCTGCTGCAGCGAGGCAAAATGCGCTGCTGACTCAGCGTCCAGATGCTCAGCCAGTTTCGGCGCTTTAGTCAGCACCTCAGCCAGCGCCGGATTTTTGCTATCCAGCACACGCAGTGGGTTGCTATACAGCCGGCGCAAGCTGTCTTCGTCGAGCAAGTCTTTATGTTGTTCCAGATAGGCAACTAACTTATCGCGGTAGGCAGCACGCGCTTCATTGGAGCCGAGTGAGTTCAGTTCCAATTTTACATAAGGCGTTAAGCCCAATTTTTGCCAAATCCGCGCCGTCAGAATAATCACTTCAGCATCAATATCCGGCGTGGCAATACCAAAGGCTTCCAGACCAAACTGATGAAACTGGCGGTACCGACCTTTTTGTGGCCGTTCGTGTCGGAACATCGGGCCGGTATACCACAGCCGCTGTTCCTGATTATACAGTAAACCATGTTCATTGCCGGCGCGGACGCAGCAGGCGGTGCCTTCCGGGCGCAGCGTCAGACTGTCACCATTGCGGTCAGTAAAGGTATACATTTCTTTTTCCACGATATCGGTGACTTCACCAATCGAGCGTTTAAACAGCTCGGTCATCTCGACAATCGGAAAACGGATTTCGCTGTAACCATAACTGGCAGCGGTGTCGCGCAAGGTCGTTTCTACATATTGCCAGAGGGCACTGTCCTGCGGCAGGCAGTCATTCATGCCGCGAATTGCCTGGATTTGCTTCGACAAAATTTTGCTTCCATTTTGGGGCGCCGCAGCGCCCACATGCAATAGGTTAATAAAAAAGCGTGATTATAATCTGTAGTGGCTGAAATGTCGCCCTAGACTTGCTTTACCGCAATCCGCTGCTGCAAATACTGCCGCACCTGCTGCTCCAGCTGCTCGGCAATGTTATCATTATCCAGCCGCAGCTTTTGGCGTTCACCATTCAGGTAAAAGCCACTTTTTTTACTGGCACCGGCGACACCCAAATCCGACACTAAGGCCTCACCCGGACCATTTACCACACAACCGATTACCGAAACGGTCAGGGGCTCTACCACATCTTCCAGCCGCTGCTCCAGCTCGTTCATGGTTTTAATCACATCAAACTCCTGCCGCGAGCAGCTGGGGCAGGCAATAAAATTAATGCCGCGTGAGCGGATGCGTAGCGACTTCAGAATATCAAAGGCCACTTTGACTTCTTCCACCGGATCAGCAGCCAGTGAAATTCTTAGCGTATCGCCAATACCTTCGGCCAGCAGCATACCTAAGCCAATCGCCGACTTAACGGCGCCAGCGCGGGCGCCACCGGCTTCGGTGATGCCAAGATGCAAGGGCTGTTTAATTTGTGTCGCCAGTAAGCGATACGCACCTACCGCCAAAAACACATCTGACGCTTTCACACTAACTTTAAACTGATCGAAATTCAGTCGATCCAGAATATCAACATGCCGCATTGCCGACTCAACCAGCGCTTCCGGCGTCGGCTCGCGGTATTTTTCCTGAATATCGGCTTCCAGCGAACCGCCATTAACGCCGATGCGGATCGGGATATTGTGATCGCGCGCCGCATCAACCACAGCCCGGATCCGATCTTCACGACCGATATTACCCGGGTTAATCCGTAAACAATCGACACCATATTCAGCGACTTTCAGTGCGATGCGATAATCAAAATGAATATCTGCTACCAATGGGATCGGCGATTGCTGTTTAATCAGCTTAAAGGCTTCGGCTGCTTCCATTGTTGGTACTGATACCCGCACCAGATCGGCTCCGGCCGCAGCAATAGCCCGGATTTGCGCCACGGTAGCGTCAACATCGGTAGTACGGGTATTGGTCATCGATTGCACAGCGATAGGGGCATCGCCACCAATCAGTACGTTACCGACCTTAATCTGAGTACTGGGCCGGCGCTTAATCGGATTCTCTGCAAACATTATTCGTTTTGTCCTGACAACGTAAACTTGGCAACGCGGTTACCGGGGAAACGCGACATATCGTATGGCTGGTCATTTAATTCAATACTTACCACACCGGGATTACCCAGGGTAATCACAAAAGGCCCTTTGGCGTTAAGTTCCATTACATAGCCGGCTTGTTTAGTACCAAAAGCAATACGATCGCCGTTGGCATCCAACACATCAATCCAGCAGTTATCGCTAAAGGTCATCTTTAACCTGTCGTGTAACGACTGTGGCGGCTGTTCACTGACAGCACTGACCGCCTCCTCCTGCTGTAATGCCTGATTCAGCTGTTCCAGTTGCTGTTGTGCTGCCGGCGGTAAAGCCGTAACGTCAAGTTCGGTTAGCGTCTCTGCGACGGCAGTTGTTACTTCTGTTACTTCGGGCTCCACAGTAGCTACTTCAACCGCACCTGGCGGCGGTTCGCTAACGAGCAAGGGTGTTGGCGCGATCACTGTCTGTGCCGGGCCCGGCAAAGCGTCACTCTGTAACAGCTTGTTCTCGCGAGCACTTTGCCAGAACCAGACTGCTAATGACACCAGCAATACCAGCACAATTAACCAGGTAAGCCACATATAGCGCGCTTCGGTGCGCTGTTTTGCCGAGCGGTTTGAAAAAGTGCGCATAGTTTTCACCGGCGCGCTTTTAACCTGATGCTGCTGCTCAAACCGGATCAACAAGGCCTGTTCCGGTAGTTTTAAAAACCGGGCATATGACTTGAGATAGCCACGCATAAAAGTGGGTAAGATTGCCTTATCAGGCTGGTCCAATTCCAGGTTGTGTAAGATTTCGACCCGCAATTTCAGTTGCTGCGCAGCTTGTTCCAGGCTGAGTTGACGTTTTTCGCGTTCCTGGCGAAGCGTTTGACCAACACTTAGTTCCTGTGTTGGTGGGTTAAGGTCATTCTGGGTCATTGTTTATCGTAGCCGGATCGACAATATACAGCCGCTGGCCAATGGACAGACGGCTTTCTTCCGTCAGATTGTTCCAGGCCATAAAGCGTTCAAGGCGGATATTATAGCGGTATGAAATAGCAAACATAGTGTCGCCTTCCGCAACTTGATGAAAATAATTATCCACTGGCTGCGCTGCGGCCAAACGCACCGGCGGCGCCGCCGGCTCAGGTGGCGCATCATTCGGGCCAAGGTAAATCTTTTGGCCTACCCGCAGCCGGGATTGCTCGGTCAGATGGTTCCACTCCAACAGCCGTGGCAACAGGATATTATACTGCAGTGAAATACTGTGCAGCGATTCGCCGGCTGTAACCAAATGCACCGGAACTTGCTGCGCCGCTTCGGCTGAAGTGTCGGCATAACTTAACTGCCTGCTGGCTGGCATTCTGGCTGGCAGCTCGCGACTATCAGACGCTGTCTGATTGGCGGTTGTGGTCTCTGCTGCGTTAACTGCTGTCACCACCGGCTCGGCAGCGTTAGTCTGCGGTTCCGTTGTGGTTGCTGCTACGACAGGTTCGGCCGCGCTGCGCTGCGGTTCACTGGTTACTGCCGGCGTTAACTGGCGCTCTGCCGGTAAGCCTGTGCTGGGCGCCAGCGCTTGTACTTGCTGGCTTTGCTGATGCTGCTGATTTTGCAGGCTGCCAGCTATGGCTGAGGTCGAATGCGTTGGTCGCACTGTACTTGCCGCTACCGGTGTTGCCGGTGGCGGGCTGGCCGCTGCAGTTGCTGTTAACGCGTCTGGCTCAGCGGTTTTGCGCCGGATCCGAAGCTGCGGATTAGCCACAGGCTGTGTGGTATTCCGGGACGCAGTGGCCGGATTTTGCGGCATAAAATCAGCCAGCAAATGCTGCTTATAGCGTTCGCGCAGTTGCTCAAACTCGCTTTCCAATAAACGCTGCTGTAACAACAGCCGGGCTTCGTTGGTGTCGATGTACAGCGTAAGCAGTAATTGCTCCGCGTGTTTCATGGTCGACAAATCGCCCTGCTTCTCCGAGACCAGATAATTGAGCAGAGTACTGCGCGCGGACACCCGGCCCAGACGTTGAATACGTTGTAAGTCAGTTTTTGCTTCTGCCAGACTACCCATCGCATAATGCACCGAGGCACTGTTAATCAGGGCGCTGATGCGGGTACCGTTATGACTCAGCGACGAGGCCAGATAACCCTTCGCCCGCTCAAAACGATCCTGCTCTAACTGACAAAGTGCCAGGTTTTCATAGCTTTCAGCAACCCGGATGTAACCCGGTTTAGCAATGGCTGCCAACAACAGCCGTTCGGCTTCATCATACTTGCCAATCTGGCACAGGAAAGCGCCGTAGTTGTTATACGCATCCGCATTATTGGCATCACGGGCGATGGCCTGTTTATAGGCATTTTCTGCCTGGGCATGCTCACCAACCGTCTGATAATAAAATGCCAGAGCGTTATACACCTCTGGCAAATTTGGCGCCATCGCGCGGGCACGTTCCAGATTAAACAACGCCTGAGTGCTATCACCACGACGCAAGTAATTTAAGCCCAGCGAAATACGGGTTTTAGCCGCTTCAGTGTTATCCACATTGCGCTGAGTGACCTGGCGATCATTCGCCACTATCGTATTCTCTGACACACAGCCAGAGAGGATAAACAATGCCGTCAGCGCGGTTACCACAGGAAGTTTCTGCATTACCACTGGCCATCCATTTGTTGTTATTGCAGCACTTTTACCGCTATGTTCTCGCCTTTCTGCTGCTTTTTCAGTAAACGTTTCGTACGGTCGATGACATCACCGACCAACTGTCCGCAGGCGGCATCGATATCATCGCCGCGGGTTTTACGTACCATAACAGTAAAACCGTAATCTTGTAAGACCTTGTTAAAGCGATCAATCCGTGAATTACTGGATCTCTTATAAGGAGACCCTGGATACGGGTTGAACGGAATAAGATTAATCTTAGAGGGTGTATCTTTCAATGCTTTAGCGAGTTCGTGTGCCTGATCAGTACTGTCATTGATGCCTTCCAGCATCACATACTCAACCGTGACTTTGTCACTGGCTTTAGAGTGCTCAACATAACGGCGTGAGGCGGCCAGAAACTCTTCCATTGGGTACTTTTTATTAACCGGTACCAACTCATCACGCAGCGCATTATTCGGCGCATGCAATGAAATCGCCAAGGCGACATCAATCTTCTCGCGTAGTAAATCCAAAGCCGGTACCACACCTGAGGTACTGAGCGTGACGCGCCGTTTGGACAAGCCAAAGCCGTAATCTTCCATCATCAGTTCCATCGCCGGCACCACGTTGTTCAGATTGAGCAGCGGTTCACCCATGCCCATCATCACCACGTTGGTCACCGGTTTTTCACCAGTATCACCAAAGCTGCCGATAATCTGTGATACCCGCCACACCTGACCAATAATTTCTGAGACACTGAGGTTACGGTTAAAGCCTTGCTGCGCTGTAGAACAGAAAGAGCAGTCCAGCGCGCAGCCCACCTGAGAAGACACACAAAGGGTACGACGATCTTTTTCCGGGATCCAGACGGTTTCCACCTCCTGACCGCCTTCCAGCGCCATCACAAACTTGATGGTGCCATCAGCACTGTCCTGACGGGTGGCCACGACCGGAGCCTTAATCACGCAACGCGCCTTTAGCAGCTCACGGAGCTTTTTGTTGATATTGGTCATTTTGTCGAAATCATCGACACAGTAGTGATAAATCCATTTCATCACCTGATCAGCACGGAATGGCTTTTCGCCAAGACTGACAAAGAACTCTTGCATTTGCGACCGGGTCAGGTCCAGCAAATTGACGACTTCGCGGGTGTTGCTCATGCCAGTAAACTCCAGCTAACCAATATCAACAAAAAACTTTCTTCCTGCAGTGCTGAATGCACTAAGGGGGCTGCTGCCCCCTTAGTCTCTTTGCAGACAGCTACCGGATTAACGGGTACGGCTGCACAGCTCAGCTTCGGTGAAGAAGTAGGCAATTTCACGGGCCGCAGAAGCCGCAGCGTCTGAACCGTGAACCGCGTTCTCATCGATGCTGGCAGCGAAATCCGCACGTAAAGTACCGGCTAAAGCATCTTTCGGGTTAGTAGCACCCATGATTTCGCGGTTCTTACGCACTGCGTCTTCACCTTCTAACACCTGTACCATGACCGGGCCAGACGTCATAAAAGATACCAGCGCATTGAAGAATGGACGCTCTTTGTGCTCAGCGTAGAAACCTTCAGCCTGTTCCCGGCTTAAGTGTAACATCTTGGCAGCAACAATGCGCAGGCCAGCGGCTTCAAAGCGGCTGTAAATTGCGCCGATCAGGTTCTTCGCTACGGCATCCGGCTTCACGATAGAGAAAGTACGTTCTAAGGCCATGTCAGGCTCCTGTTAGTCTAAAGGGTTAAAATTTTGGGCGGCAAAGTATACGCTAAATTACGAAAAAAACCTAATGCCCTTCGCTAACCATATTGACAGTGTATTTCGGGATTTCCACCACTAAATCTTCGTCAGCCACAATGGCCTGACAGCCTAAACGTGATTCCGGCTCTAAACCCCAGGCTTTATCCAGCATGTCATCTTCCAGCTCTTCGCTGGGCGTCAGCGAATAAAAGCCCTCGCGGATAATCACATGACAGGTGGTGCAGGCACAGGATTTTTCGCAGGCGTGTTCAATAGCAATGCCGTTTTTCAGCGCCACATCGAGCACGGTTTCACCGGTTTTGGCATCCAGTGCAGCCCCTTCCGGACACAGCTCAGGATGAGGTAAAAATACGATCTGGGGCATGTTAAACCTCGTCTACCTTGTGACCCTGCAGCGCCAACCGGATCGATTTATCCATCCGCCGCGCCGCAAAATCATCTGTTAATTGGTTGGTGTGTTCGATCGCTGCTTTGATAGCAGCAGTATCGTCCTGTTGTTTCAATTCTGCCAGCTGGCGTAACGCATCACGGATGGTCGCCAGTTCATGCTCATTCAGTAAGGCGGCATCGGTCGCCAGCGCAGCACTGACCGCTTCCAGCACCCGCTCCGCCTCGACCTGCTGCTCGCGCAATAAGCGCTGCTGCATATCCTGCCGCGCATATTGCATCGAACCGCTAATCATCTGTGCCACCTGATCGTCGGTCAGGCCATACGAAGGTTTTACCTGAATACTGGCCTGGACGCCGGTTGATTTTTCCATCGCGCTGACGCTAAGCAGCCCATCGGCATCGACCTGAAAAGTAACACGAATATGGGCGCCACCGGCCGGCATCGGCGGAATACCGCGCAGCTCAAAGCGGGCCAGTGAACGACAATCTTCGACCAGCTCACGCTCACCCTGTACCACATGGATCGCCATCGCAGTCTGACCATCTTTAAAGGTGGTAAATTCCTGCGCTCGCGCCACCGGAATTACGGTATTACGCGGGATAATTTTTTCGGTCAGACCACCCATGGTTTCAATACCCAGCGACAGCGGGATCACATCCAGCAGCAGGGTTTCATTATCGGCTTTATTGCCGACCAGCACATTGGCTTGAATCGCCGCACCAATGGCAACCACCTGATCCGGGTCAATTGAGGTTAACGGCTCAGAGCCAAAGAAAGCGGCCACTTGTTGACGTACCAGGGGTACCCGGGTTGAGCCCCCGACCATTACCACCTTTAACACCTCATCGGTAGTTAAACCGGCATCGCGTAAACTCTGCCGGCAAGCGCGAATAGTTTGCTTAACCAGCGGGCTAATCAAGTCTTCAAATTGCTGGCGACTGACACTGCCACTTAACTGCTGGCCATCAGCACTAAAGCTGTAATCGGTACTATCACTGCTGGTCAGGCGTTCTTTAATCGCTTTCGCCTGTTGCTGATACTGCCGGCGGGCACTGGCCGACAGATTGGGTTGATCGTGTTGTTGCTGCAACAAGGCTACCAGCGCCTGATCAAAATCATCGCCACCCAGTGCCGAATCGCCACCGGTTGCCAGCACTTCAAACACACCGCGTCGTAAGCGTAAAATCGAAATATCAAAGGTGCCGCCGCCTAAATCATAGACAGCGATAATACCTTCCTGCCCTGAGTCCAGGCCATAAGCCAAGGCTGCTGCTGTTGGCTCGTTTAACAAACGCAGCACATTCAGACCGGCCAGTTTGGCGGCATCTTTGGTAGCCTGGCGCTGCGCATCATCAAAATAGGCCGGCACGGTGATCACTACACCGTTTAACTCACCACCAAGGGTTTGACTGGCGGTATTGGCCAGGGTCGCCAGAATTTCTGCGGAGACTTCCACCGGGTTTTTCACGCCGGCAGCCGTTTCAATCGCTACCAGGCCGCTTTGTTCAATCAACTGATACGGGAGCTTTTCCGTTAGCGCCAGTGTTTCCTGATAGCCTTTACCCATCAGCCGTTTGACCGATACTATGGTATTTTCCGGATCACTGACAGCAGCCGCAACAGCGGCCGAACCGACGACCACCTGCTTAGCGCCATACTGAACAACAGAGGGTACCATCGCCTCTCCCGCCTGATTCAGCAGCACCCTGGCTTCACCACTGCGTACTGTCGCCACCAGTGAATTGGTGGTACCCAAATCAATACCGGCAGCCAATTTATGTTGATGCGGCGCCGCGCTCTGGCCCGGCTCGGCAATTTGTAATAACGCCATAATGAATTCAGTCTTGTAGTTGCTGTTCGATTAACTCCAGCTCTTGCTGCAGTTTGTAAAAGAATTTTAGCTTGCGTACCAGTTCAGCTGCCAGCTGATCTTGCGCTGCCGTACCTGAGGCCAACGCCTGATGCAGTGCCCTCAGTAGCGCCTTACGTTGCTGTTGCAGTTCTTGCTCGATGTCATACAGCGCCTGTTCGGGATCCACTGCCGTAGCTAACTCGGCTAACTGTTCCCGCAGTTCCATTTGCTGCATTAAAAACGTCGGATCAGTAAAGCTGCGCTGTTCATTACTTAGCTTAATGCCGCGCAGTGCCAGCATATGTTCAGCGCGTAACAACGGGTGTTTCAGGCTATGGTAAGCATCATTAATATTAGCCGTTTGCTGCACAGCGAGCAGCCGGTCCCGCTCGGAACCGGCGGCGTAGTTGTCCGGATGAAAACGCTTCTGCAGCGCCAGATAGCGTGAGCCGAGCTCAGCCAGATCCAGCTCGAACTGCTCGGGCAGATCAAACAACTGAAAATAGTTCATCTTACCTCAGTGCCTGACTTATACCGTGAAGCTTTCGCCGCAACCGCACTCGCCGTTAACATTCGGATTATTGAATTTAAAGCCTTCGTTCAGCCCTTCTTTGACAAAGTCGAGCTGAGTACCATCGATATAGACCAGGCTTTTGCCATCGACCACCAGCTTCAGACCATGATCTTCGAATACCTGATCATCTTCATTCAGCTCATCCACAAATTCCAGTACGTAAGCCAGACCAGAGCAACCGGTGGTTTTAACACCGACCCGCAGCCCGACACCCTTGCCCCGGTTTTGTAAAAAACTGCCTACCCGCTCGGCGGCAGCAGCTGTCATCGAAATTGCCATCTGGCCTTAGCCTCCGCGCTTTTGTTTGTAATCAGCAATAGCGGCTTTAATGGCGTCTTCAGCCAAGATCGAGCAGTGAATTTTTACCGGTGGCAACGCCAGCTCTTGCGCTATGTCGGTATTTTTAATCTGCTGGGCTTCGTCCAGTGTTTTGCCTTTCACCCATTCGGTTACCAGTGAACTGGAGGCAATAGCACTGCCACAACCATAGGTTTTAAACTTGGCATCTTCAATCACGCCCTGTTCGTTAACCTTAATTTGCAGCTTCATTACGTCACCGCAAGCGGGTGCGCCGACCATACCGGTGGCAACACTGGGATCGTCTTTAGCGAAAGAACCAACGTTACGTGGGTTTTCGTAGTGATCAATTACTTTGTTACTGTATGCCATGATAATTACCTCTCTGCTGGCGTGCGCTTAGTGAGCGACCCAGGCTACAGTGTTTAAATCAATACCGTCTTTGTACATATCCCACAGCGGCGACATTTCACGCAGCTTGGCGATGGCCTCATGTACAATCTTGATGGTGTGGTCGATCTGCTCTTCAGTAGTAAAACGGCCGATACTAAAACGAATTGAACTATGCGCCAACTCATCTGACAGCCCCAAAGCCCGCAGCACATAAGATGGCTCTAAGCTGGCAGAGGTACAGGCAGAGCCTGAAGACACAGCGATATCTTTTAGCGCCATAATCAGCGACTCACCTTCAACATAGTTAAAGCTGACGTTGGTAATATTCGGTACCCGAGCCTTGGCATCACCGTTTAAAAATACCTGTTCAATATCTTTAATGCCGTTCCACAAGCGGTCACGCAGTGCGGTGATACGCTGCTGCTCAGCGGCCATTTCTTCTTTGGCCAGGCGGAAGGCTTCACCCATCGCAACGATTTGGTGTGTCGCCAGGGTGCCTGAACGCATACCACGTTCATGACCACCACCATGGGTTTGTGCTTCTAAACGGATACGTGGCTTACGACGCACGAACAAGGCGCCAATGCCTTTAGGACCATAGGTTTTATGGCCGGAAAACGACATCAAATCGACTTTCAGCTGCTGCAGATCAATCTCAACCTTGCCGGTGGCCTGAGCGGCATCAACATGGAAAATAATGCCTTTGCTGCGACATAATTCCCCTATCGCCGCAACATCCTGCACCACGCCAATTTCATTATTGACCATCATAATGCTGACCACAGTGGTATCCGGGCGCATCGCCTGTTCCAGCTTAGTCAGATCAACCAGACCATTGGCTTCGACGTCCAGATAAGTCACGTCAAAGCCTTCACGCTCTAACTGGCGCATAGTATCCAACACGGCTTTATGCTCTGTTTTGACGGTGATCAGGTGTTTTCCTTTTTTATGGTAAAACTCGGCGGCACCTTTAATTGCCAGGTTATTAGACTCGGTCGCGCCTGAGGTGAAGACAATTTCACGCGGATCGGCATTTACCAGCTCAGCAATTTGACTGCGGGCAATTTCTACCGCTTCTTCAGCCTGCCAGCCAAAACGATGCGAACGTGACGCCGGGTTACCAAACTGGCCGTCCATGGTCAGGAATTGCATCATTTTCTCCGCAACCCGTGGATCAACCGGGGTGGTCGCAGCATAGTCTAAATAAATGGGTAGCTTCATTCTTGGCTCCGTGTTGCGCTTATAGCTCACAGCTGACTTCAATATCCGTTGCCGGATTCTTAACTTTACGGCTTTGTTGCAAAGCGGTTTGCCGCACTTCTTCCTGATTGACCAGCTCTTCAAGGCTGATATTGGTCAGGAAGTCTTCAATTCGATGGCTCAGGTTGCTCCACAAGGTGTGGGTCAGACAGCGGGCACCGCCATGACAATCTGATTTGCCCTGACAACGGGTGGCATCGACCGACTCATCTACTGCCGCAATCACCGCAGAGACAGAAATCGCCGCCGCCGGCAGTCCCAGTTGATAGCCACCACCCGGACCACGCACACTGCTGACTAAGCCCTGCTTACGTAAGCGGGCAAACAACTGCTCAAGGTAAGACAAAGAAATACCTTGCCGCTCCGAGATATCAGCCAGGGGTACCGGGCCCTTTACGGCATGTAGTGCCACATCAAGCATGGCGGTAACAGCATAGCGGCCTTTGGAGGTTAAACGCATAGTCAACTCCTGTTGCAGAATGCTGCTATTGTACATTCCTGACTATTTTAGTCAAGTATAAACCTGACTAAAACAGTCAGGTATTAGGCACTGGCGCTCTCGTCTTCTTTACGCCGCTGCTCAGCAGCTCGTTGCTCTGCCAGCTTAAATTCGGCTTCGTCAATCTTCACCTGCGGCAACTCAGAACAGACATTGCCGCCCAGCTGATTGACGTTCTGACAAAGCTCGGTGACCTTGTTATCCAGAAAATGAATATGATCGAGTAAACTACCGATAGCATTGGCAACCGGATCCGGGTTATCAGCCGAGACTGCATAAGCATCAAAGCCAAACTTTTTCGCCATCTGCTGCCGCTGCGCTGAGGTTTCGGCATCGGCTTTCGCCACGATACGCCCCGGGATGCCAATAACGGTAGCACCGGCCGGCACATCTTTTACCACCACCGCATTCGAGCCGATTCGGGCATTTTCGCCAACATATAAGGGCCCCAACACCTTCGCACCGGCGCCAATGACCACCCCTTTCCCCAGGGTTGGATGGCGTTTGCCCGGGCTCCAGCTGGTACCGCCCAGCGTCACGCCGTGATACAGGGTGCAGTCATCGCCAATTTCAGCAGTTTCCCCGATCACTACGCCCATGCCATGATCGATAAAAAAACGCCTGCCAATCCGCGCGCCGGGATGGATCTCCACTCCGGTTAACCAGCGGCCAATGGTACTTAACCAGCGGGCCAGCCATTTCCAATTGGCTTGCCATAATTTATGGCTTAAGCGATGCAGCCAGATAGCATGCAAACCGGGATAGGTGGTTAATACCTCAAAAGTACTGCGCGCCGCCGGATCGCGATCAAATACACTGCGAATATCTTCTTTGATACCGGAAAACATGCCAATTACTCCTTATGAGTAGTCTGATCCACTTTTTCCAAGCGCAACATCGAGGTCAGGATACCGCGCAAAATATTATACTCAGCTTCTTCAGGTCGCGCCCGGGTGAATAACCGACGCAGCTTAGTCATCACCACCCCCGGATGCTGCTTAATAATAAAGCCGGTATGCGTCAGAGCCGTTTCCAGGTGCTGGAAAAAGTTCTCCATCTGTAACGAGGTCGGATAGGCAGTATTATCAGGTTCCGCTGTCGCCTCGCGCGCTGCCAGATACGCCATCCGCACTTCGTAGCAGAAAATTTGTACCGCCATCGCCAGATTCAGTGAGCTGTATTCCGGATTAGCCTCGATACAAACGTGGTAATTACACAGCTGCAATTCTTCGTTGCTCAAACCATTACTTTCGCGGCCAAATACCAGCGCCACCGGCGCGGTCTTAGCTTGCTGCACGGCTTTGATACCGCATTCACGGCTGGATAACATAGGCCAGCTCAGAGTACGGGAGCGGGCGCTGCTGCCTATCACCAGCGCACAATCAGCAATGGCTTGCTCCAGGGTGTCATAGGTTTGTGCCGCCGCCAGAATTTCACTGGCACCAGCCGCCAGCGCATAGGCCTGACCATCCGGTGCCGTCTTCGGCGCGACCAAACACAGCTGCGATAAGCCCATGGTTTTCATCGCCCGGGCGACCGAACCAATATTCCCGGTATGCGTCGTACCCACTAATACGACTTTAATCTGATCTAACATAGAGCGACCTGCACTAAAAAGGTCGGCTATTCTAACATAGCCAACAGGGGTTGTAGATTGAAATTTAGCAGTCTAGCCACCCAAACAATCAGAAGCAAGCCATTGCCAAAAGCCGCTGCATTTCGGCGGTTGCTTTGCTAAACTATCGCCACTTTTTGAAGGAGCTGTTGATGTTAACCCAACTGAGCCGAGTTCTGAGTCGCCCTACCCTGCTATTAAGCAGCCTGTTACTGTCATCTGCGGTGGTCGCGACCACCCCAATCGCCAGCCTGGAGCAGGCAATCAGTAATAACCCTCTGCGGTCTGCCGCCAATATGGCGCGCGATCAATACCGCAACCCGCTACCCACCCTGCAGTTTTTCGACGTTACCCCGCAAGCCACAGTGGTTGAGATCTCCCCGGGTGGCGGCTGGTATACCGAAATTCTGGCGCCGCTGCTCGCGGAGCAAGGGGTGTATTACGCCGCCCACTTTCCGGCCAGCGCCGAGGGCTATGGCCAACGCAGCCGGCAGGCCTTTGTGGAAAAGCTCTCTGCTAACCCGGCTTATAGTAAGGTAAAGCTAACCGAGTTTGCGCCACGCCCCGGTATTGAAATTGCCCCGGCGGGCAGTGCCGATGTCGTCCTGACGTTCCGCAATTTACATAACTGGTATATGGCCGGTGGTGAAGAGGCGATGCTAACAGCCTTTGCTCACTTTTACACAGCGTTAAAGCCGGGTGGCGTGCTGGGAATTGTCGAACATCGGTTGCCCGAAACCCAGCTGGATACTGACTGGACCCGCAGTGGCTATATGCCGGAAAGCCTGACTATTAAACTGGCGGAACAAGCTGGCTTTACGCTGGAAGCCCGTAGTGAGATTAATGCTAACCCGAAAGATACTGCCGATCATCCGGGTGGTGTCTGGACTCTGCCCCCAACCCTGCGGCTGGGTGAGCAGGATCGTGATAAATATCTGGCCATCGGTGAAAGTGACCGTATGACCTTAAAGTTTCGGAAACCTGCAACGCCCTGATCACGGGGCGTCCTGACTAAAACGGAAAAACTAATGAAAGTAATGGTAATAGGTGGCGGCGGCCGCGAACATGCTCTGGCTTGGAAAGCGGCACAATCACCTCTGGTAACTCAGGTGTTCGTGGCGCCGGGTAATGCCGGTACAGCCCTGGAAAGCAATTTGCAGAATGTGGCCATCGCCGCAGACGA
Source organism: Alishewanella sp. HH-ZS (assembly GCF_001704375.1). Classification (NCBI taxonomy): domain Bacteria; kingdom Pseudomonadati; phylum Pseudomonadota; class Gammaproteobacteria; order Alteromonadales; family Alteromonadaceae; genus Alishewanella; species Alishewanella sp. HH-ZS. The sequence continues at coordinate 50,250 of NZ_LZEJ01000020.1, forward strand.
TGTCGATGCCCTGCTGGCCTTTGCACAGCAAGAGCAGATCGACCTCACTATTGTTGGGCCGGAAGCACCGCTGGCGAAAGGTGTCGTGGATCAATTCCGTGCTGCCGGCCTGGCGATTTTTGGCCCAACCCGTGCTGCCGCCCAGCTGGAGAGCTCTAAAGCCTTCGCGAAAGACTTTTTAGCGCGGCACCGGATCCCAACCGCCGCCTACCAGAACTTTACTGAAATCGCCGCGGCAAAAGACTATGTGCGCCGCCTGGGTACCCCCATTGTGATTAAGGCCGACGGTCTGGCTGCCGGTAAGGGCGTGATTATCGCCCTTACCGAAGCTGAAGCCTTCGCTGCAATCGACGATATGCTCAGTGGTAATAAGTTTGGTGATGCCGGCAGCCGGGTAGTGATTGAAGAATTCCTGACCGGTGAAGAAGCCTCCTTTATCGTGATGGTCGATGGTCAACATGCGCTGGCCTTCGCGTCGTCGCAGGATCACAAGGCACGTGATAATGCGGACAAAGGCCCGAATACCGGCGGTATGGGTGCCTATTCACCGGCTCCGGTGGTGACACCTGAGGTGCATGACTGGGTAATGCAACAGGTGATTTATCCGACGGTCCGCGGTATGGCGGCCGAGGGTAATGTGTTTACCGGCTTTCTGTATGCCGGCCTGATGATTGCGCCGGATGGCTCGGCAAAGGTACTGGAATTTAACTGCCGCTTTGGCGATCCGGAAACGCAGCCAATTATGTTGCGACTGCAATCCGATCTGGTGGCGCTGTGCCAGGCTGCTGTAGATGGGAAACTGGATCAGATGCAACTGGAGTTCAGTCCACAGGCCGCAGTGGGCGTGGTACTGGCCGCAGGTGGCTATCCGGATACCTATGCCAAAGGTAAGGTGATCGGCGGCCTGGAGCAAGCCGCGCTGTTACCAGGCAAGGTATTTCATGCCGGTACCGAGCTGAAAGACGGTCAGGTGCTGACTAACGGTGGTCGGGTACTCTGTGCTACTGCGCTGGGTGAGACTGTCACCGCCGCGCAACAAGCCGCCTATAAAATGGCTGGCGCGATTAGCTGGGAGCAACTGTATTATCGTACCGACATCGGTTACCGGGCAGTCGCGCGCGAACAACAAAAATAACCTTTAGCAAAAGTGTAAAAGGTGCTGCGGCACCTTTTTTTATCGGGATTGCAACATGAAAAAATCGTTATGGCTTAGCCTGGGTAGCCTGCTGTTGTTAACAGCCTGTCAGCAGGCTCCTGTTAGCTGCGAAGCCGCATCACATAGTATCGCGCAGGTTCAGGGCGGTGGATTAGAAAGCCCGCTACTCGGCCAACAGGTCAGTATTCAGGGCGTCGTGCTGGGCGTAGTCTATGCCGATGGCCCTATGCCCGGCCTGATGCTGCAAAGTCAGGTACCGGACCAGGATCCGCTGACGGCCGAAGGTATCTTTGTCGCGCTGAATAACGCCGGACAGTACCAGGTCGGCCAGTTGTTAAGCGTACGAGGTACTGTAGCCGAAGTCGAGCAGCTGACCAGCCTGATCGATGTTGAAGTGTTAAATGACTGTGGTAAGGCCGAACTGGCGCCGCTGAGTCTGACCCTACCCTTGCCAGCCGAGCTTAGTTGGGAAGCTTACGAGGGGATGTGGCTGCGGATCGAGCAGCCACTGGTAGTGACGGACAGCTATAATCTGGGTCGCTATGGTGAAATTATGTTGGCCGACCAGCGGCTGATGGTACCGACGCAGGTGGCAACACCAGGTGCCGCTGCACAGCAACTGGCCGCAGAAAATGACAGACGCAGTATTTTGCTTGATGACGGCCGTTATCAGCAAAATCCGGACCCGCTGCCATACCCGGACACCGGGCTCAGTGCTTATAACAGTTTACGGGTCGGCGATCAGGTACTGAATATTGAAGGGATCCTGCATCAGGATGAACGCGGTTACCGCTTGCTGCCAACAGCAAAACCCCGCTTTATCACGACTAACGCGAGGCCGGCTGCACCCGACAAAACCGCATCGGATGAACTACGTATCGCCAGCTATAACGTGCTGAATTTCTTTACCGGCCATGGTCAGGAAAATGCCTTCCCAACCCGGCGTGGTGCCCGTAATGCAGCAGAGTTAGCGCGCCAGCAAGCCAAGTTGGTGGAAGCGCTGCTGGCTCTGGATGCCGATATTATCGGCTTACTGGAGCTGGAGAATAATGGCTATGCCGAGGGCAGTGCCAGCGCGACCTTGTTAGCCGCCTTAAACGCACGCAGCAGCGAGCCGTATCAGCAGGTGGTACTCGCCGACGCACCGGGTAGCGACGATATTAAGGTTGGCCTGTTCTATCGGGCCAGCCGGGTAACAGCAGTGGGTCAGGCGGCCAGCCAAACTGCCGCACCCTTTACCCGTTTACATCGGCCACCGGTTGCGCAAAGCTTCCGGCATCACGCATCAGAGCAGGTGGTGACGGTGGCGATAAACCACTTTAAGTCAAAAGGCAGCTGTCCGAGAACCGGTAACGCCGATTACGCCGCGCAACGCGATCAGGGCGATGGCCAGGCCTGCTGGAATGCCGCCCGGGTTGAGGCAGCAACGGCGCTGCATCAGTGGTTAGCGACTACCCCAACCGGGGTAACCACGGCTTATCAGGTGATTATGGGTGATTTTAATGCCTACCGGCAGGAAGATCCGATCCGCTGGTTTGAACAACAAGGCTGGCAATATCTGGATGATGGTAAGGCAGCGTCTTATTCCTTTGTATTCAGAGGACAGAGCGGCTCACTGGACCACTTGTTAACGACGCCGGCGCTGGCAGAAAAGATGGTTAGCTTTACACATTGGCCGATTAATGCCGATGAGCCTGTGCTGCTGGATTACAGCACCCGTTTTAAACCCGCCAGTCAGCGTGAGCAACTGTTTGCGCCAAACCCGTATCGTTCCTCCGACCACGATCCGATTTTGGCGACCTTTCGCTTTTAAAGCCTTGCCAGTGCCAGCAGCATCAAGCTGATGGCACTGGCCATCGATGCCAACCAGATCAGGCTGCGCAGCGTCGCCCAGTTCAGCCAGTAACAGAACAGATAGCCGACTCGACAACCAACAAAACTCCAGGCCAACAGCTGCATCAGTGGTGTAACCTGCCCGACCGCCAGCACCATCAGCACGGCCACACTAAAGAACGCCAGCGCCTCAAAACTATTATAATGCGCCGCAGTGCAACGCTGACCGAAACCACTGAGTTGGCTTTGTTGCTGACGCGGATAATGATTGTCATAACCACCGGCGCGGTGCATAGCCCAAACCAGAGGCAGCTTTGCCAGATAAGGTAAAATGGCAATCAAAAATAACGGCATTAAGATGCCAGACATGCGAGGTTCTCCTGTTAAATTCCGGGTAATACCAGCTTGTACTTAAGCCAGCCATTTCGGATCAACAAAAAGGTGGGTTGCGTAAAGCCCTGTGGATCCGCTAAGGTACTTTTAATTCAGCTTCTGGTAAGTGTTATGTCGCATAAAAATCCTATCATTGCCGTTACCGGCTCCTCTGGCGCTGGCACCACCACCACCAGCAATGCCTTTAAGCATATTTTCCGCACCCTGGGCATTGATGCCGCCTTTGTTGAAGGCGACTGTTTTCATCGGTACAGCCGGCCGGAAATGGATGTCGCGATCCGTAAAGCGAAGGAAGAAGGCCGCTATATCAGTTACTTTGGTCCCGAAGCCAATGACTTTGGCGCCCTGGAAAACTTTTTTGCCAGTTACGCTGAAAATGGTACCGGCCGGATCCGTCACTATTTGCATACCTTTGACGAAGCGGTGCCTTATAACCAATTGCCCGGCACCTTCACGCCCTGGCAGGACCTGCGGCCAAATACCGATCTGCTGTTTTACGAAGGCTTGCATGGCGCCGCAGTGACGGAACAGCATAATGTCGCCCAGCATGTCGATTTGCTGATTGGGATGGTGCCGATCGTCAATCTGGAGTGGATCCAGAAAATTATCCGCGATACCTCAGAGCGCGGCCATAGCCGCGAGGCAGTGCAGGCCAGTATAGTCCGCAGTATGGAAGACTATTTTAATCATATTACGCCACAGTTCTCGCGCACCCATATCAACTTTCAGCGTGTGCCGACGGTCGATACCTCGAATCCTTTTAGTGCCAAGGATATTCCATCGCTGGACGAAAGCTTTGTGGTGATCCGCTTTCGCGGTATCAAGCATGTCGACTTTCCGTATTATTTGCAGATGATTGATGGCGCCTTTATGTCACGGGTTAATACGCTGGTGGTGCCTGGTGGCAAGATGGGGCTGGCAATGGAGCTGATCCTGACGCCACTGATTGAAGCGTTGATGCTAAAACGCCGGGATGCCCGCGGTCAGGGCTCCTTATTTAATATCTGAATTTAATATCTGGGCCTACGGGCGGCAAAAACAACACAGCCAGCATAACGCTGGCTGTGTAACTATCCGGTGTGACGCTTACTTAATTTCCGGCAGGTTACGGCCGTAAAAAATCTCTTTAATTTCACGGAACACTTTTTTCGAGATCTGTTTCTGCTCTTCCGGCGTCATCGAATCGGTGCCCATACCGAACAGGTAATTGTTTAAATCACCTTCTTTTAGCATCATCTTGGTATGGAAAAGGTTTTCCTGATAAACATTAACGTCAATCATCTGGAAAGCTTTCTTCGTATCCTCATCCATAAAGTTCTGGATTGAGGTGATCGGATGATCAATATAGTGTTTAGTACCACTGACGTCACGGGTAAAACCCCGCACCCGGTAGTCGATGGTGACCACGTCGGATTCAAAACTATGGATCAGGAAATTCAGTGCTTTTAACGGCGAAATAATACCGCAGGTCGACACTTCAATGTCAGCACGGAAAGTACAGATACCATCATGTGGGTGCACTTCCGGATAGGTGTGCACGCAGATATGGCTCTTATCCAGATGCGCCACCACCGCATCAGGCCGCGGTCCAGGGTTCTCTGAATTATCAGGATCAACCAGCACCGGCTCTTCGCTAACCAGAATAGTCACGCTGGCACCTTGTGGATCATAGTCCTGCCGGGCGATATTCAATATATTGGCGCCGATGATATCGACCACTTCAGTCAGAATATCTGTCAGGCGATCCGCGTTATACTGCTCATCAATATATTCAATATATTCCTGCCGATGCTGTTCCGTTTTGGCATAACAGATATCGTACAGACTAAAACTTAAACTTTTGGTCAGATTATTAAAACCATGCAGTTTCAGTTTTTCAAAAGGTTTAACCAATTTCTTTGCTCTCCGCTAACGACGCACCAGACGCCGCAGTTAACTTTCAGCCTGACCTTGCAGTCATTCTACTCATTCAGCCTGTTTAACACTGAACGAATGCGTTACCTTGACACTCTGAGCCAGCATAATCGAAACCGAACAGTACTTTTCTGCCGACAGGTTTACCGCCCGCTCCACCTGTTTTTCGCTTAAGTCGGTGCCGGTGACCACAAAATGCAAATGCAGCTTGGTGAACACCTTAGGCACAGTCTCTGCGCGCTCCGCAGACAATTGCACCTCGCAGTGCCGGACCTGTTGCCGTGCTTTTTGCAGAATACCCACCACATCAACCGAGGAGCAGGCACCGGCCGACATCAGTAGCATTTCCATTGGCGTGGGAGCAGTATTGCTGTCGCGATCGGCATCAAAAACCACGGCGTGGCCGCTGCCTGAACGCCCCAGAAAGGTCAGATTATTCACCCAGCTTACGGTAGCTTCCATCAGACTGTCTCAGCTCAAAAATAAGGCTCGATATTCTACGGAAAACTCGGTTAAGTCGCCAGCAAAATTATCAGCCGCACCGGGCTGCGTGGCCAGACTTAGAACAGTTTGAGCTTTGAAGGGGGCTGTTGCAGCGCTTAACGTGCCCTAATCAAACAGGGCAGCAATAGCGTTATCAAACAAATTTTTAATTAGCAGGGCAATTTCGTTAATCAGATCTTGCTGGTCCTGTGTGGCCGGCTTATCCAGCACGGAAGACAGGATCTCCTGAAAATCATACATAATGCCATCGACTTCACGGATAATCAGTGAGCGGTGGTTGGTTTCCAGTTCAGTGTGTTGGGTACAGAGGGTAATGATTTGTTCTGCAATCTTCTCTTCCAGCAGTACACCGATCGTTTTATTGGCCGGCGCAGTTGGACCTGTCGCGGTAAACAACGACAAATGCTCCGTTAAGAACTGGATCAGGTGTTCATAACCGGGTTTATCAATAACCATAGCCTACCTGTGCACCACTGATTGAGAAGCGACTGCCGGATAACTTGCCCGAACAGCGAAAGGATTTCAATCATTTAAGCAAATATTTGCCCGGAAAACAAATCGGAGCCTAAGCTCCGATTTATTTTGTCTTAAAACACCAGGCCAGGTGACAACTGTTCAGGTAACACCACCTGCTCAAGCTCCACTGACGCGACCGGATAAGCGCAGTAATCCGCCGCGTAGTAAGCACTGGCACGGTGATTACCGCTCTTACCAATACCACCAAATGGCGCCGCCGAGCTGGCACCGGTAATAGGCCGGTTCCAGTTTACGATACCAGCACGGATCCGTTTATAGAAGTGCTGATACAGCTCATAGCTATCGCTGAGTAAACCAGCCGACAGACCGAAGCTGGTGTGATTCGCCGCGGCAATGGCCTGATCAAAGTCATTGAAGCGGAATACCTTTAACAGCGGGCCAAAGTGCTCTTCGTCCGGGAACTCAGTGATGTCTGAGCATTCGATAATACCCGGCGTGACCAGCGCTTTCGCTGGATCCAGCTGTCGCAACTCCAGCAGTATCTTACCGCCTAGGGCGACTAACTGCTGCTGAGCCTTCAGCATACTTTGCGCCGCAGCTACCGAAATCATCGATCCCATAAAGGGTTGAGGCTGTGCATCGTACTCTCCAACCTGGATCTTGCTACTGACATCCAGTAAGCGCGCCAGAATCGCATCACCTTCGGCATTTGCCGGCAGATAAAGCTTACGGGCGCAGGTACAACGCTGGCCAGAGGTAATAAAGGCCGATTGAATAATGTCATGTACTGCCGCATCGATATTAGCGACATCCTTTACCAACAGCGGGTTATTGCCACCCATTTCCAGCGCCAGAATTTTTTCCGGCCGGCCGGCAAACTGCTGGTGCAGATAGTGACCGGTGCGGGAGCTACCGGTAAAAAACAGACCGTCGATGCCATCATCACTGGCCAGTGCCTTACCGGTATCCACTTCACCTTGCACCAGGTTGATCACCCCGGCCGGGATACCGGCTTCCTGCCAAATTTTTACCGTCAACTCGGCCACTTTCGGGGTTAGCTCAGAGGGTTTAAACACCACGGTATTGCCGGCTAACAGCGCAGGTACGATATGACCGTTTGGTAAGTGCCCCGGGAAATTATAGGGGCCGAATACGGCCACCACGCCGTGCGGTTTATGGCGCACAAAGGCACGCCCCTGCGGCATCGGGTTTTCTTTTACGCCGGTGCGCTCTTCATAGGCCCGTACCGAAATATCGATTTTACCGATCATCGCCGTCACTTCAGTGCGGCTTTCCCACAGCGCCTTACCGGTATCTTCAGCGATACAGGCGGCCAGGGCTTCTTTATGCTGATTCAACAGCTCGGCAAAGCGCTTTACCACACTGACCCGTTGTTCGAAACTCAGATCCGCCCAGCTATATTGGGCTTCACGCGCGGCAGCAACCGCGGCTGCCACCTGTTCACTGCTGGCGGCCTGCCCTTGCCAGATCAGCTGATTCTTAGCCGGATCGATCGATTGCATCGATTTACCGGTACCGGCCAGCCATTGACCATTAATAAACTGCACTGCCTGGTTCATCTGCTACTCCTGTGTTAAATTTTGCTCACCCGCACCCAGTCACCGGCAGCCACATTCAGTGCTGTCGCCAGCTCTGGCGGGATCATGATATGTTCCTGCTCCGGCGCTAAATTCAACTCAGCCCAGGATGCCCGAAAACCGTTTAACGACGTGTTGCTGATTAAACAGGGTTCGCCGGCGGCCACAGCGCCAATCTTTACCAGATAACGTTTACTGTCTCTGACCGTGCGGATCTGCTCTACCCGCGCTTCTACCGTCGGACCGGCATCAAAGATATCGACATAGCCACGGCAGGCAAAGCCTTCCGACTCCAGTAACGCCAGCGCCGGCCGGGTTTGCTCATGGACCTTACCAATCACCTGTTGTGCCGCCTTGCTAAGTAAACTGACATAGATCGGATACTTAGGCATCAGCTCGGCAATAAACTCTTTCTGACCAATACCGGTCAGATAGTCTGCGGTTGGGAAATCCAGCGCAAAAAAGTTTTCCTGCAGCCATTGCCAGAAAGGTGAATTACCCTGGCTATCGGACACCCCCCGTAACTCCGCGATCACCTTATCTGCAAAGCGCTGCCGGAACTCGGCCAGGAACAAAAAACGCATTTTCGATAACAAACGACCATTATGCTTCTGCCTAAAAGGGGTGCGCAGAAACAGCGTACAGAGTTCACTGACGCCAGTGTAATCGTTACACAACGTCAGAATATCTACTGTTTTGTAGACTCCCAACGAGCGGGAGCTATGCACTACCTTACCCAAATGATAATGGTAGAAGGCGTCATCCAGACCAACCGCGGCTTCCAGGGCACTGGTACCACAGATCTGGCCGGTCGTACTGTCTTCCAATACAAACAGATAGCCTTCATCCCCCGGGGCAGAGACCGTCTTGGCAAAAGACGCCTCCGAGCGGCTGATTTTGCGCATCAACAGCTCTTCATTCACCGGCAGGGACGTAAAGCCGTGACCGGACTCCACTGCCATCTGATACAGCGCCGGGTAATCATTCGCTCGGATCGGGCGAATTAACATCATGGTCGCTTACTCCATTTTTGCTCTATCCCATGGTCAGAGCGGCATCCCGCTGGATAGCCGCTGTTGTACCATGAGTCATTTTGCTTGCTTTAAAGTAATATGGTTATGGCAAACGAGGTTGCCGGCTCCGGTGCTCTTAGTGTCACCTTTGGAGCCTGTCAGATCAGGCGGCAGTAACTTGCTGCACCGCGGCTTCAAAGCGGCGCATACCTTCGCGGATCTCGTCTTCAGTAATCACCAGTGATGGCGCAAAACGCACCACCTCGGTGCCGGCAACCAGCGCAAATAAGCCCTGATCGGCCGCGGCCAGGAAGAAATCACGTGACCGTCCTTTATACTTTTCATTTAACACCGCACCCAACAGCATGCCTTTGCCACGCACCTCGGTAAACACCTGGTACTTTTCATTGATGGCTTGCAGACATTCACGGAAGATCTGCTCGTTCTTCAGCACGCCGCTTAATACTTCCGCGGTGTTGATAGTATCGATCGCCGCTTCAGCAACAGCACAGGCCAGCGGGTTACCACCATAGGTACTGCCATGAGTACCGACTTTCAGATGAGCAGCAATGGCAGTGGTCGTTAGCATAGCCCCTACCGGGAAGCCACCGCCTAGAGATTTGGCACTGGTCAGGATATCCGGCGTTACACCATAGTTCATATAGGCATAGAGCTTGCCGGTACGGCCAACGCCGGTTTGTACTTCGTCCATCACCAACAGGGCGTTATGCTGATCACACAGCTGGCGTAATCCCTGCAGAAACTCGGCCGTCGCCGGGATAATACCGCCTTCGCCCTGGATCGGCTCCACCACGATGGCACAGGTTTTATCGGAAATCAGTGCTTTAACACTATCCAGATTATTAAATTCTGCATGTAACACCGCGCCTGGCTTAGGACCAAAACCATCGGAGTACGATGCCTGACCACCCACAGTTACGGTAAAAAAGGTCCGGCCATGGAAGCTCTTAGCGAAAGAGATAATTTCGTTCTTATGCTCACCATGGGTATCCAGTGCCCAGCGCCGGGCCAGTTTAAAGGCCGCTTCGTTCGCTTCAGCACCAGAGTTACAGAAATAGACTTTTTCGGCAAAGGTCTGCTCAACCAGTTTCTTCGCTAACCGCAGCGCAGGTTCGTTCGTCAGCACGTTGCTCAGATGCCATAACTTATCGGCCTGGGTTTTCAGTGCATTAACCAGTGCCGGATGACAATGGCCGAGGCTGCTCACTGCAATACCGCCGGCAAAATCAATATATTCACGACCTTCCTGATCCCAGACGCGGGCGCCCTGACCTTTTACCGGGATCAATTTTGCCGGGGCGTAGTTGGGCACCATTACTTCGTCAAACAGCGCTCTGGTTACCTGAATATCAGCAGTCATTTTGTCGTGTCCTCTTCTTATGCGGGCGGGTACAAATTTGTAAGTGGGCCATAAAAGGGCCTTAAACGCATTATTACAGATTTAAAAGGCGTTGTCTTGCCCGGAAAAAGCCGTACAAGCCAGAAAATACAAGGCCTGCAGATAGATTTGCATAGGATTTGAATAACTAAGCGCTGGCTTGAGCAACTGTATTGGCTGCGATTGTCAGTCTAACGCAGCAGCCATCAGCGCTGGCGCAGAATTGGCTGCGGTTGACGACACAGCTTAAGCAGTCACTGCTAAAAAATTCGCCAACATGGTCCGACCATGTTCGGTCAAAATGGCTTCCGGATGAAACTGCACACCGTGTAATTGCAGTTCGGGCAGCCAAAGCCCCATCAGATCCCGCCAGCCATCCGGCTCAGGAGCGGTATAGGCAGTGTGAACAGCCGCAGCAGGTAAGGTCTCGGCAGCCACCACCAGCGAGTGGTAGCGGGTCACGCTAAGCGGGCTTGGCAGACCGGCAAACAGCGATTGCTGTTGGTGTTCAATCAGGGAGTTTTTGCCATGCATCACCTGACGCGCGCGCAGTACTTTCGCCCCTAACACCTGGGCAATCGCCTGATGGCCCAGACAAACGCCGAGGATCGGCAAGCTGCCGGCAAAATGTTCTATCGCTTTCAAACTGATACCGGCCTGATCCGGGTTGCCCGGGCCGGGTGAGATCACCAGATAATCTGGCGCCAGCTTACGGATTTGCGCCAATGACAGCTCGTCATTGCGTTTAACCAACACCTGCTGCCCCAGTGCCTGAAAATACTGCACCAGATTCCAGGTAAAGGAATCGTAGTTATCAATCATTAACAACATAACATGATTCCGTCGCTGTTACTCATGACAGGCAGCACGGCGTAAACGGTCCTGCACGGCTTCCCAGCCTGGGCTGTGCGGGGGCAGCTCGACCAGGATCTGCGCCACGCCTTGTTGATCGGCCAGAAATAACTGGTGATAAAGTTGTTGGCCGTAAGCTGCCGCACTGGCGGGTAACTGTTGCTGGTAACTAACCGCAGGTAATGGCAAGGCACTAAAATGCAGTACCGCAGTAGGCACGGTACTGTTGGCAAGCTGCGCTATTAATGCATCAGATGGCAACAAATAGACAGGGGTATTCGGCTGATAATGGGCACCGACATTACCGGACACTTTAACCTGGTGCTCGCGCGGTGTGCTGACGGCACACCCCAGCACCTGTTCCAGCTGCGCGGCCGTTATCGGCCCGCTGCGCAGGATCTGCGGCGGTGAAGTGGTTAAATCGACAATGGTCGACTCCAGACCATGCTCACACGGTCCGCCATCCAGCACGGCGGCAATTTTCCCGGCCATGCCATGCAGCACCTGAGCGGCACGGGTTGGACTGAGTTTCTTATAGGGATTGGCCGACGGCGCGGCAACCGCCAGTCTGGCTTGTTGCAACAACGACAGCAGTGCCGGATGTGCGGGCATCCGGATCCCGATCGTTTCCAGACCACCGGTCACCACAGTGCTGACTTGCGGCGCCTTTTTTAGCAATAGCGTCAGGGGGCCGGGCCAAAAGGCAGCGGCCAGCTGATAGGCACTTTGTGGGATCTGTACCGCAAACTGTTCCAGCATTTCAAGTGTTGGAATATGGACAATCAAGGGGTGATCCGCCGGCCGACCTTTGGCCTGAAAAATTTTCGCCACCGCATCGGCATCTGTCGCATTGGCCGCTAAACCATACACAGTTTCTGTTGGCACTGCCACCAACTCACCCTGCTGCAGCAGGGCTGCCGCCCGGCTGACATCTGCTGGCTGATCCGCAGCTAATAGCTCAGTTTTCATCAGATACTCTTTTCATCGGTTACCCGTACTATTTTAGGCGGTTTCACGCGCTATGGATTACATTGCGGGCAGTTGGCCGGATCGGCGAAACCGCTGCTATGCAAAAAGTCTTGCTGATAATCGCAGTAGCGACAGCAGGCACGTAGACCGCGGGGCTGCGACGTTGGCAGACCACAGTCGGCACAAGGTAAACCGGCTAACGGCAGCTCAGGCCAAAACCCCGGTTTATGGCAACGCGGGCAAAGTTGTTGCAGCCGTTGCCGCAAATTGTCGGCCGCCAACCGGATCACCTGCTGTCGCTCCGGACTGCAGTGGGCACGTAAGTCATATTCGAGCGTTACCGCGCCCTCGGCTAACCATTGCTCGCAGCACAACAGCGCCTGCGCCGGCGTTAATGCCTTTTCCAGGCGAGCTCCCTGCTTTACCAATAGCAGTTGTCCGTCGGGGATCGTGGGCAGTATAGTCTGTAACATGGCAGCTTCGGTAAGCTGCCAGCTACGGGCACTACAAAGTTGCTGTGCCACTGCAGTCACTGCCCAGCCCTCGTCAATATTGACACAGCAGAGCAACTCCTGATTCAGGGTACCCAGACCATAGGGGCCGGCATTAAAGCTGCCCTCACTGCCGATACCGATCGCCGAACCGGATAACTCTGCCGCGAGAGTTGCTTTGCGTAATGCGCATTCGGCCGCTGTCATAAAACGCGGCCGCTCACCAGCAAAACTGCCTAGCAAGTCGGTATCAAAACCGCTGACCGCCTGGATCTGCCAACCCAGCGCCGCCAGGGCTTCGGTCAGCAGCGGCACCTTGCCATGTTGGGTCAGAAAGGCGACCTGCTGCATCAGCGGAGCTCCGGCAACAACAGTAGCGCTTAGGGCGCCACAAAACCTACAGCAGCATTCACAGCTGCCAGGGTGCGGCTGGCATGCTCACGGGCTTTGGCGGCACCTTCGCGCATCACTTGCTGCATTAACGTTTGGTCGGCCCGGATGTCACGGAATTTTTGCTGTACCGGCTCAAGCAGGGCGATGACCGCATCAGCAACATCACCTTTTAAATGGCCGTACATCTTGCCTTCATACTCGGCTTCCAGTGCCGCCACCGTTTTACCGGTAACACCGCTGAGAATATTCAGCAGGTTAGCAACGCCTGGCTTGTTATCCAGGTCGAAATATACCCGTGGCGGATCTTCAGAGTCTGTAATGGCTTTTTTAAATTTCTTGCTGATCATCTTTGGATCTTCCAGCAAGCCGACGAAGTTCCAAGGGTTGTCATCCGATTTTGACATCTTTTTGGTCGGTTCCTGCAGGCTCATCACCCGGGCAGCCACCTGAGGGATAAAAGGTTCCGGCACCGTAAAGATGTCACCATGCAGCGCATTAAAGCGCAGCGCGACATCACGCGCCAATTCCAGATGCTGCTTCTGATCGTGACCTACAGGGACCTGATTCGCCTGATACAGCAGGATATCGGCCGCCATCAGCACCGGATAGGTAAACAGACCGGCATTCACATTGTTGTTATGCCGCTCTGACTTATCTTTAAACTGGGTCATCCGGCTCAGCTCACCAAACTGGGTGTAGCAGTTCAGCACCCAGGCCAGCTGGCTATGCTCAGGGACATGCGATTGCAGAAAAACAGCTGAGCGCTTTGGATCAATACCACAAGCCAGATACAGCGCCAGACTGTCCAGCGAGGCACTGTGCAGTGCTGCCGGCTCCTGCCGCACAGTAATCGCATGCAGATCGACAATGCAATACAGACAGTTGTAGTCATCCTGCATCTGATCCCACTGCCGCAGTGCGCCCAGATAGTTACCGATAGTCAGTTGTCCGGATGGCTGGGCGCCACTGAGTACTATGGGTTTACTGCTCATGCTGTGCATAATCCTGTGTTAAGTTCGAAAAAAAGAGCGCTATTATACATTAACCGGCTACCGCTGCCAGTTGCTGCCGCATCTGTGCGATAGTCGCAGCATAATCCGGGCTGTTAAAAATGGCCGAACCGGCAACAAACATATCCGCGCCGGCAGCAGCAATCTCACCAATATTCGCTACCGTGACCCCACCATCAATTTCCAGCCGGATTGGCAAGCCACTGCGATCAATCAGCTGACGCACTGCGGCCAGCTTATCAAGCGTTGCCGGAATAAACTTCTGACCGCCAAAACCGGGGTTAACCGACATCAGTAACACCACATCGACCTTATCCAGCACATAGTCTAGGTAACTGAGTGGCGTTGCCGGATTAAATACCAGGCCGGCCTGACAGCCATGGTCTTTGATCAGTTGTAGGGTACGGTCGATATGTTTAGAGGCTTCCGGATGGAAGGTAATAATACTGGCGCCGGCCTTGGCAAATTGCGGCACCAGGCTATCTACCGGCTCAACCATCAGATGCACATCGATGGGCGCGGTAATACCATAGTTACGCAGCGCCTGACACACCATAGGCCCTATCGTCAAATTCGGCACATAGTGATTGTCCATCACATCAAAGTGCACTACGTCAGCACCGGCGGCCAATACCTTGTTCACATCTTCGCCCAGACGGGCAAAATCGGCTGATAGTATAGAGGGAGCAATTAAGTAAGGTTGCATAGCACAGGTTTCCCGATCCAAAACCCAGACTTTACTCAATTCTGGCACAGAAAGCAGCCAAGGCCGCTGATGATTGCACAAAAATCAGGCAGCACTGCACCAGCAAGCAGCAGTATAAATGGTAATACTGGTCAATAACTATAATAAACTACTGTTATATATCAACTTTATAATCTGGCATATATCTTGGAATTCCTTTGCTGAATCCAATCTAAGGGGAATAACAATGACATCGATCAAAAAATGCACTGCGGCCGGTTTATCCGGTTTATTGTTAACAGCCAGCCTGGCCAGTGCGCAGGCACAAGCGGTTGAAGTCAGTGGTGATGTGACCTTTGTTTCTGATTACGCCTTCCGTGGTATCTCACAAACCGAAGAAGCGCCGGCATTACAAGGTGGCTTAACCCTGGCCGTTGACAGTGGTTGGTATCTGTCGGTTTGGGGCTCCAGCGTCGATTTTGGTGGTCAGGGCACACTGGAGCTGGACGTGCTGTTTGGCTGGAGCGGTGATATCGCCGAGGGCTGGAGCGCTGATGTTGGTATTATGCGTTATGGCTACCCTAACACCGAATTCGAAGGGTCGAACTTCTGGGAACTCTATGGTTCGGTAAGCTATCAGGATTTGACGCTGGGCCTGGCTTACAGCGATGACTACTACGGCAATAGCGGCAAGTATTACTATGTCTATGCCGGCTATAGTTTAGCGCTGACAGATAACCTGAGTGTGGATTTCCACGTCGGTCATAATGAGTTCTCGGATGACAGCTCATCCAGCTATCTGGATTACGGCGTAACGCTAAGCACCGAAGTACTGGGGCTGGGATTATCACTGGCTTACGTCGACACTGATATCAAAGATTGTAACCTGTGTGACAGCCGGGTGATCTTTGGCGTTTCCAAAGCATTCTAACGGCTAAAGCCTGTCATCTGTCGCCAGCACCAGCGTCTAATAATTAATCAGCTTGTGTCTGGCGAAAGAATCTACTATCATTAGAGCTCTGCATCAGGTTAACAGGAATTAACATGAAACTAACCAAAACAAGCAAGTCTCTGCTTCTGGCAGGCGGCATCATGCTTGCTTTTGTAGTTTGGCAGCTGGACGCTGAAAAGATCTGCTCACCCTCAACCCAAGCAAGCTGTCAGGATATCCAGCATAACTGGCTAAATTGGCTTTCTGGTAACAGCCGTTCGACACAATTTCACTTTGTCGATTTTCTGGAACTGGTAAGTCGACTGCTACCTGCCAGTTCACCAAAAAGCTGACATGACTGCGGCGAAACCCAGCTTCAAGCAGGTGCTTAAAGCGGTTTTCGGTGCTTTTATCGGGGTACAATCTGAGCAACAGCGACAGCAAGACTTCCAAAGCCAAAGCGCTGTACCTTATATCCTGACCGGTATCTTTGCTGCGCTCTGTTTCGTCGCCCTACTGTTATTAATCGTGTTTCTCGTGCTGCGCTAACGCCGGATAATAAGCGAACAACTCCTGCACCTTACCCCGACCCTGACCATTTTGGCTGATCGAACGCCCTACTGCGATGCTGGTCAGCCGTGCCTGTTGATATATTTTGCGGGTCCAGGTGGTGTCATGATTACTAATCAATACATTACAACCACGTAACTGGGCTTGTTCGGCTAAAATCGCCAGCTGAGCCTGATCATCCAGACTAAAACCCTGACGGGCATAGCTGGTAAAGCTGGCTGTTTTACTCAGGGGTACATAAGGCGGATCGCAATACACGGCATCGCCGCTTTGCAAATCGGTAAAGACTTGTTGATAACCCAGGCAGCTGAATACCGCACGCTGCGCCTTTTCCGCAAAGAAATACAGTTCTGCTTCCGGAAAATACGGCTTCTTGTAACTGCCAAAGGGCACGTTAAATTTACCGCTGAGATTATAGCGGCAAAGTCCATTATAGCCATGGCGGTTCAGGTAAAGAAATAACAGCGCGCGCTGATAAGGATCTTGCAGCTCATTAAATTGCTTGCGCAGCGCCAGATAACTGTCTTTGGTATTTGCACTGGCGACAAACAGACTTCTGGCGTCCGCTATATAGCGTTCAGCATCATGCTGTAAGGTCTTATAAAGTGTAATTAAATCGGCATTAATGTCATTTAGCCGGTAGCGCGGATAGTCGGTATTTAAGAACACCGAGCCCGCCCCGACGAACGGTTCGACCAAACAAGCTGCGCCCGGCAATTGTTGCTCAATCTGACTAACCAGGTTGAACTTACCGCCGGCCCATTTCAAAAATGCCCGACTTTTCTGTTGCACTTTTGCCGGCATTTTTACTGGCTCTTTTGGTTGCACTCTTGGCGGCACTTAGCGATTATCCTGAGTTGCAGCAGCAAGATCCTGCTGCACCGAACGCGCAGTCCGGATAAAGGGGCCGGCGTCACGCAACTTTGCCGGTAACTGTGCAATATAGGCCGAGGCAGCGGCATTGTTTTTAAACGGGCCGGCGACTAACACCCACTGCTGTCGTCCCTGCTGCTGACGTTGATACAGCTGATACTGCAAGCCTGGGTATTGCTGCTGAAAGCGTTTTAACGCTGCCTCATCAGATAATACTGCCAATTGCACCAGTCGCTCAGTCGCGGCCAGTGCAGCCAAAGCTGTTGCGGCTGAACCGGCTGGCTTAACTGTGGCGGTTGCTCTAACCGTTTGCGGTTGCGCCTCAGGAGTAGGCTTAATGGTTACTGGCGCTTGCTCAGGCGCTGCAACGGGTATTTCGGTAGCAACGGCTGTCACAGGCTCAGCAACCTGTTCAGGTATCGCATCACTACTGTGTTCAGCTACTAAGTTAACGTGATCTGTTGTTTCAGAGACTGTTACTGACGCAAAAGCGGGCGTTTCCGGCTCAATCATCTCCGCAGTAGACAGTGACTGCTCCGGCAGATCTGGCATCAATTCAGCACGAGGGATATTTGCTGTTACAGCCGTATCAGCTGCTGTACTTGTCGGTAGCGGCGGTAGCGTCGTCGATGGCGTATGCCCTAACCAGCTTACTGCGGCTATCGCCACTACCGCTATCAGGGCGACGGCAGCCAACCAGGGGAAAGATCCACTTTGCGCCGCAACCTTTTTCGTTCTGGTTACACTTGTGTTGCTAGCGCCGTCTCTGGTTGCACTAAGCGGCATTTGTAACAACAGATGCAGATTACCCTGGCTAAGCGCAAACCGCTCCGCCAGCGCTAAGGGGTCTAACTGCTGCTCTTGCAGTAGTTGCTGACTATCCACTAAGGAGAGCGCCGGGATCGTCAGATTTAGCTGAAACCTGGGATCAGGCTGCGATATAAAACAAAACAGCCGCGCCGGTAATTGTTCCAGCAATGCCCAGCAGCTCAAATCCAGCGTATCCGCATCATCGAGCAATAAGACGTATTCAGTGGCATTGTCAGTACTACAACGCGCCAATAAGGACTCAGCATCCAGCTGCTCAGTGGCAAACCACTGCTGCGATAGTTGTTTGCTCAGTTGCTGTAATGACAGTGGACTTTGCACCAGTGCAACATTAACCGGCATTTCCTGACATTCAGAAAACAACTCAGCTAATACCAGCGCTAAGGTTGATTTACCGCTGCCCGCGGCACCAACAATAGCAAGGCGATCAAAATCATTAAACGCTAATTGAAATAGCAGACGCGATAACAGATCCCGCTGTGACGGTAACAGGTAACTGTTCTGATCCAGCTGTTGCTGCAAACTTCTGATTTTCATCAGTTGAATACCTGCATCAATTCAGTTTCGCTGACATCAGTGAGCATCTGGCTACGACCGAGTGCGACCGGCAAAATAAAGCGTAGCTGCCCATTAACAACCTTCTTATCGGTTTTCATAAAGGGCAGAAAATCTGCAATTCGCATTGTTGCGGGCGCAGACACTGGTAACTTGAAGTGTTGCAGGATGTTACGCACCCGTTCTACGTCGGCCTGTTGCAGATAACCACGGCTAAACGCCAACTGATGCGCCATCAGAATGCCAACAGCGACAGCCTCACCGTGTAACCATTCACCGTATCCGAGGAAAGCCTCTATCGCATGGCCAAAGGTATGGCCGAGATTAAGTAAAGCCCGCTCACCCTGCTCTGTTTCATCGCGGCTGACAATATCGGCTTTCATCTGGCAGCAGTGCCGGATCATTTCCGCCAGCGTTGCCGGCTGCTGAGCAGAAATGGCATCTGCATGCTGTTCTAGCCAGTCCAGAAACGGCAAATCACTAATCAATGCATACTTAATCACTTCCGCCATACCGGCGGCAAATTCACGTGGCGGCAAAGAGGCCAGCGTTGCAGTGCTGATTAATACCTGCTCCGGCTGCTTAAAGGCGCCGATCATATTCTTACCCAGCGGATGATTAACCGCTGTTTTACCACCTACAGAGGAATCAACCTGTGATAGCAAGGTGGTTGGGATCTGGATAAAACGCACACCACGCTGATAGCAGGCAGCGACAAAACCAGTCAGATCGCCAATCACACCGCCACCCAATGCGACCAGCACTACTTGCCGTGACAGCTTTTGTTCCAGTAAATAGGAAAGTACCATTTCGAAAGTTGCCAGCGTTTTATAGGCCTCACCATCCGGGACCAGAAAATGCCGGCACGGATGTTGAAACAACGCCTCCACTTGCGGTAAGTAGCGCGCAGCGACGGTAGGATTGGAAACAATTACCACCTGCTCAGCCGCGGCGATCTCAGGTAGTAAGGCAGGAAAGGCCTGGGCAATCTGGATAGGGTAGCTGCGTTCACCAAGTTGTACGGCAACGGTTTGCATAAGCAGCCCCCTGTGCTGAAAATCAGAAACCTAGTTGTTCAATAATCTGGTTAGCGACGGCCCGGGCGCTCTGTTCATCAGTACGCACTGTCAGATCGGCAATCTCGCTGTAGAGTGGATTACGTTCAGCGGCTAGACGCTCAAGTACTTCTTTTGGCTCTTCTTTGGTTTGCAGCAGTGGACGCTTCTTATCGCGCTGCGTACGGGCGACCTGTTTCTCGATCGGTGTTTCCAGGTAAACCACTATACCCCGTGCTGACAACCGATTACGGGTTTCCTTGCTTAATACCGAGCCACCACCAGTGGCCAGCACTATCCCTTGCAACTCAGTCAGATCCTGAATGACATTCTCTTCACGGACCCGGAAGCCCTCTTCACCTTCCAGGTCGAATACCCAGGCAATATCTGCACCGGTACGGCGTTCGATTTCCTGATCGGAATCATAAAACTCTAGGTGAAGCATCTCTGCCAGATGACGGCCTATAGTGCTTTTACCGGCACCCATAGGGCCTACGAGGAAGATATTACGTTTTTCTGCCATATGTCGTATTGCTAAGTCAGCTATTTCAAAGGAAAGTTGAATTCAAGGACCGTTAGGCTCCCACGAAAAATTGAAGCGCTGAATTATGTCAGGAATGGCCTTTGATTGGCAAGCTAAATATCAGAGGCGCGGGTCAGCCCCGCGCCTCTTCAGTTATTGCCCTTCCGTCAGGATCCGCGGCGTAACAAAAATCAACAGCTCGCTCTTTTCGTTCAGCTCACGCTTGTTGCGGAATAATACACCCATATAAGGAATGTCGCCCAACAGCGGTACCTTACTTACGGTAGAAACGATTTGCTGTTGATAAATCCCACCCAGTACTATGGTTTCGCCATTATCGGCCAACACCTGAGTCATAATTTGCTGGGTATCAATGGCTGTTGCCGGACCTGTTGGTGTTTGTACCGTTTCACCACGGGTATTTTGGGTAATCACCAAATCCAGAATAATCTTATTGTCCGGTGTAATCTGTGGCGTCACCGTCAAGCTTAATACCGCTTTCTTAAATTCAACGGTCGTTGCGCCACTGGATGCAGCCTGAACATAAGGAATCTCGACACCTTGCTCAATGCGGGCTTCTTTTTGGTTTGAGGTAGTAATTCGCGGGCTGGCAATCACTTCACCTTTGTTTTCCTGCTCTAACGCAGACAGTTCAAGATCCAATAAGGTACCATCAGCCAAACGCGCAACATGGAAAGCGATACTACCGGCCGGATTCGCTACCGGCAAATTGACGTTCCAACGATCGTCCAGTGACGGGAAACCGCCGTTAGATATAGTGTTCGCACCCGGCGCATTACCCGAAACGCCGCGGTTACCACCACTGGTGCTCTGCTGATCACTAAAGCCCCAGCGGATCCCCAGCTCATCAGTCACATTATCGTTCACGGTGACGATACGAGACTCGATCAGTACCTGCCGTACCGGAATATCCAGGCGTTCCAGCAGCCGGCGTACACTTTCAATATTTTTTGCGGTGTCTTTTAGTAACAAGGTATTGGTGCGTTCATCCACTACAACGCTGCCGCGATCTGATAACAAGGTTGCTTCACGGTTCGATAATAAACCTGCTAAATCGGCGGCCTTAGCGTAATTAATCTGGATCAGATCAGAATACAGTGGCTCCAGTTGCTCAACCTGTTGCCGCGCTTCCAGTTCACGCGCTTCACGGGCTGCCAGCTCTTCGGTCGGTGCGACCATTAAGATATTGCCTTCCATCCGCTTATCCAGGCCTTTAACCCGCAGTACAATATCTAATGCCTGATCCCAGGGTGTGCCGTCCAGGCGCAGGGTGATATTGCCGGTCACAGTATCACTGGTGACCAGGTTAAAGCCGTTATAGTCGGCAATAATCTGCAATACTGTGCGGATAGGAATATCCTGGAAGTTTAGTGAAATTGGCCGGCCTTTGTATTCACGCCCGCCACCCAAAATACTGCGACTGGTGGTGTCACGCACCAGATTGACCGTGAAAATATTGTCGATCTGCTGATAATTGAAAGTGAACTGCTCAGTAGCATCAATCACCAGCTTGGTTGAGGTACCGTCACGGAAAGTCTCCACGCCTTTTACGACAGTGGCAAAGTCCATCACATCCAATTGATACAACAATTCATCCGGGATAGAGGTATTGTGGAATTCAATTTCCAGCTTGCCAAGGCGTTCCTGAACATCGACAGCAGCGGCATTCTCTTTCAAAAACACCAGCACCCGGCCTTCGCCACGTTCACCACGGCGGAAGTCAATGGCTTGTAGCTGATTGATAAAGCTTGGATTAATTTCAGAACTGCTCCCTGGCCGGGTAACCTGAGGTGTATCGGCCAGGTGCACAGAGAAGACATTATCATTCAGACGGGTGCGATAGACTTTCAGCGTGTCCATCGCAATAACGGAGTTAACGCCTTCGTCATTCAGCGCTGAGCGGACAGCCGACACGCCAGCCTGGCCAACGGCAACATTAGCAAGACGTTGCTCCAACTCCGCCGTTGGGAAGGTCACACTCAAGCGGGCCGGTTGCTGTAATAGTTGCACCCGGGGTTCCTGCACCAATGGCTCATCAAATACAAACTCGATTTCCGTCTCACCGTTTAACAACGGATTGTAACGAACTTCATAAAGTAAAGGTGCTGCTGTTGCAGGCAAAGCACTGACAAGCAACGCTAACAAACCAAGTCTGCTGCCTTTAAATCCTGCCGCTTTATTTTTAATTAATTTATCCATGATTTACTCGCACACCTAGTTACCTGCTGTTGCAGCATCGAACATCTGAACTCTGGTGGTTCGTTCTACCCAGCAACCAGAACCATCCGGGATCAGCTCCAACAAATCCATATGGGTGGGTTCAACTCTGATCACCTTACCGTGAAACAGCCCCATATAATTGTTCAGCGTTATTCTGTGTAATGCCTTATCTGTTGATTCAATCAAGGCCCATAATTGCCCGCCATCACCCAAGGTCCCGCGCATCCGCAGATTATCCAGCGCGAAACGTTCCAGCGGCTCTTTACGCCGGTTCGGATCCGGCGTGATGCAATCCTGTTGTTGGGCAATACGGTCTTGTATCGCTTCCGGGCTGGGTTCAGTAAAGGGGCTACGTACATTACCCACATTATATGGAATATGGGTAAACTCTTTCGCCTGTGGTAATGGCTCTACCCGGGGGCGGGCATTATTCTTGACCGCATCCATATGCGCCTGAATATCACTGACGTCATCAAAGCAACCGGTCAGTAGCAAGCTGAGCGTTACTGCTGTCAGGAGTGCTCTCATTGAATGCTCTCCTTATAGCGATAGGTCTTGGCGACGACGTTAAATCTGAGTTTATTATCTTTATCAGCCTGAATGGTAAAGTCATGTAAACTAACGATTCGTGGCAGCTTAGCGACTTCACTGACAAAGTTACCGAATTGGTGATAATCCCCGACCACATCAATCTTGATCGGTAATTCCGTGTAAAACTCTTTTTCTACCTCAGGTTCCCAATTAATCCGTAAGAACGTCAAACCGCTGGTGGTACCAACGTAGGTAATATCGTCCAACAAGCCCGGCGTTTCATGAGTTGTGGGTAACTGTTTAAGCAACACCGCGAAGGTTTCTTCCATTTCTTTCATTTGTTCACGGTATGCCTCGAGATTTACCGCGGACGCGTAACGGTTCTGATAAGTCTGACGCAACTCCAGCTCTTTCTGCTGCGCTGCCGCCAACTCATCAATTTTGCTGTCAATCAGCAAATAATAACTAAGTACTGATACCAAGGCCGCAACCAGCAGTGCAAAAATGGCTTTCGCAGCTAAGGGCCAGGACCCCATATTCTCGAGATCAAGGTCATTGATATCAATCTCTGATAACTTCATATTCAGAGCCATTATCTGCCCCCCTGCCCACTGGTTGCTACAGGGGCTTGCTGTTCTAACGCATCATAACCTTCGATTTTTACGTGCATCCGGAAATCACTCAACAATGAGGAGCGTTCACGGCCAGCCTCGATAAACTCAAGGTAAGGGGTGGATAACAATTCAGACTGCTCCGCTTCACGCAACATATTCGACAACCGGTTATTCGATTCGCTTTTACCCAGCAATAACAATGATGAACCTTTCTTTTCCAGTTGGGTAAGATAGACGCCTGCCGGCACAATACGGGTAATTTCCAGCATCACCTGGGTGCCCAGATTACGGCTGCTTTGTAATTGTTCAATCAGCGTCATCCGCTGTTGTAGGCTGCGTTTGGTTTCATTCAGGTTACGAATTTCAGCGATACGTTGGTCAAGCACCCGGATCTCGCTTTCCAGAAATTGATTGCGCTTGGCCTGCCCTTCGAGTCTGGCGTTGTAGATCATATTAATCAGAAAGAAAATCAGAAAGCTTACCAAAGCTGTCAGAGCCAATAGCATTACATAGTTTTTTTGCCGCTCTTTTCTGGCTGCTTCGCGCCACGGCAGCAGGTTTATATATGCCATGGTGTAAAACTCCTCAATGCCAGGCCGCTGGCGACCATCAACTGCGGTGCACAATTGTCGAGCGCGTCACGATCGACTGCCGTCGCCACTTCCATACTGGCAAAGGGGTTAGCAATAACGGTATGGATACCCAACTCGTCCAGCAGTAATTTGTCGATACCTTCAATCAGCGCTGAGCCACCCGACACCACCAGATAATCCACCGCGTCCTTACCGCTACTGGTCAGATACATCTGAATACCACGGCGAATTTGTTGCAATAGCATCGTTTGGAATGGTGCCAGCACTTCAAAGGTATAATTGGGGGGCAAATCACCGGTAACTTTCGCTAACTCTGCTTCTTCGTAGCTCTTGTTATAATAAGACAGAATGCTGCGGGTGTACTGTTCACCGCCAAATACCTGATCCCGGGTATACAGCGTTTTACCGCCTTCAACTACACTTAGAAGGGTCATGGTTGCACCGATATCGACCATCGCCACCACCTTAGAACCGGCGTCTGCCGGCAATTGGTTCAGGCAAAGCTCATGTGCCCGGCTCAGGGCATAGCTTTCGACGTCAACAACCTTAGCGGTAAAACCACCGTTTGCCAGCGCAGCAACACGGGCTTCAACGCTTTCGGTTCGGGCCGCACTTAGCAGCACGTTGACCTTCGACGGATCGGACTCATTAACGTCGAGTTTTTCAAAGTCCAGGCTGACTTCGTTTAACGGATAAGGAATCAAGGTATCAGCCTCAACCTCAATCTGACTTTCCAGTTCAGCATCGGTTAAGGACACATCCATAAAAATGACTTTACTGATTACGGTAGAGCCAGAAATAGCAGTGGCAGCGAATTTCACCGAGCGGGGAATTTTTTTGCGGATTTTTGCCAGCACATTGCCGACAGCTTCAATGTCCTGCACCTCACGGTCTGACATAGCGCCTTTTTGCATCGGCTCAACCGCGAAGGCTTCAACTTTATAATAGCCGCTATGCTGACTGAGCAGTATCGCTTTCACTGAGTGAGAGCCGATATCAATCCCAACCATTACGGGCGTTTGTTTACTAAACAGGCTTTTGATCATAGCGTCCTGCAGCCGTTATTTTAGTTAGTTATTCTTATACTAGGTATTCTTAGCCTAGACACGATTTTTTGGCAAGAAAAAGCGTTTAATCTCAGTCTAATAAATATATACTAAATAGCTGATCCTAATTGTG